>JBAULD010000063.1:0-4559 GCA_049578005.1 Polyangiaceae bacterium | reverse complement strand
GCGCTGGCCGTCTCGACCCTCGCGTGGCTGGTCGGCCTCTCGGTAGCCGGACTCGCGCTCCTGCCGCCGGTCCGGCGTGGCCTCGCCTTCACTGCGACACGATGGCCGGGCGCTATCGATCCGGCGGTGACCGGGGGCGTCGGGCTCGTCTTGGCAGGGGGGGCGGTCGCCGCCGGGGTGGCTTGGGGCGACACGGGCGGGCAGGGAGCGGGCCCGCTCGCGATCTTCGGCGTGATCAAGCGGCCGGAGCTCGATCTACGCCCCGTGGTCGATGTCGCCGCGATTGCCGTTTGCGCGTGGCTGGCGCCGCTCGCCCTCGCGGGGCGACCTCCGCGTGCAATCGTCTTTGTCGCTGCGCTCGTCTTCGCCGGTGCACCGCTCGCGGTCACCGCGCATCAAGCGCGTGCCCTGGAACGCCGCCCGAGCGTGGCGAGAGCCGTGGAGCAGTACGCGCCGCTCGGGCGCATCGCCCTCGCGCTCGTCCGCCGGGCGACGGACCGAGATCGCGACGGAGCGTCGCCGTATTTCGGCGGCGGCGACTGCGACGACACGAATCCGCGCGTCTCGCCACTTGCGGTCGACATTCCCGGCAACGGGATCGACGAAGACTGCTCGGGCGCGGACATCCCGCTCGCGGCCGCGCCGATTTCGCTGCCGGCCGCGCGTCCCCCCGAGCAGACGGCGAAGGCGATTGCGGGCGACCGCGATTACAACCTCATCCTCGTCACGGTCGATACCCTACGCGCCGCCGACGTCGGCTTTCTTGGTTACGACAAGCCCACGACGCCGAATCTCGACGCGCTCGCCGCCGAGGGCGTCGTCTTCGACCGCGCCTACTCGATGGCGTCGTACACGGGCAAGGCGCTCGCTCCGATGCTCATCGGAAAGTACCCGAGCGAGACGGTGCGCGACGGCGGCCACTTCAACAAGTACTCGGCCGCGAATACGTTCCTCGCTGAGCGCCTGAAGGGCGCAGGACTTTTCACGATGGGAGCGGCTTCGCACTGGTATTTCCGCGAGGCGTGGGGCCTGACGCGGGGGTTCGATCTCTTCGACCTTTCCGCGATCCCGGAGCAAGGCCAGGGCGCGGCGAGCGATTCGACGACGACGAGCGCGCAGCTCACCGATGTCGCGCTCGGGCTACTGGAGAAGCACACAGGCCCGCATCGCTTCTTTCTTTGGGTGCACTACTTCGATCCGCACGAACAATACGTTCCGCACCCCGGAGCACCCGACTTCGGCGATCCGGCGAAGCCCTCCGGTTGGCGAATGCACGCCGCGTACGACGGGGAAGTATGGTTCACCGACAAGCACATCGGGCGCCTGCTCGACTACGCGCGGAGCCAGCCCTGGTGGAAGAATACCGTCGTCGTCGTCACGAGCGACCACGGCGAAGCCATGAACGAACACGGAATCGCCTTTCAACACGGCTTCGAGCTTTGGGAGCCGCTCGTGCGCGTACCGCTCCTCGTCTACGTCCCCGGGCGCCGGCCGCACCACGTGCCCGTCAAGCGCAGCGTCATCGATCTCGTTCCGACGCTGCTCGACCTCATGCGCGTCGACGGCCCGGCCCCGGGTGGGCTGTCCGGGCAAACGCTGATGTCGGATATTCTCGCCAATCCGGGCGACGAGTTCGAGGAGCGCGACGTGTACCTCGATATGCCCGACGGCCCGTTCACGCATATGAGACGCGGAATCATCCACGGCCCCACCCCAGGAATGAAACTGATTCACTCCGGCGGGCGCCAATACCAGCTTTACGATTTGGCTTCGGACCCTGACGAGCAGGAGGACCTCTCGGGCGAACCGGACAAGATCGGCCCGATGATCAAAGTCATGCACGCCAAGCGGGCTATGCTTCACGAGATCTACGTGAAGCCTGACATCGTGCCAGGGCCGTGAAGAGCCGCGGTGGCCCTTTCCCGGTCGGGCGCTCTGCCATTCGGTGATAACCTGGGGCCGCCGCCGTTGAATTCGTGGGTTGCTCGAGTCGTGCTTCCGGTCGCTGGCGCTGTGTTCGGCGCGGAAATCGTGGGTGTGTTCGAGGCCTCGCGCTTGAGCGAGCAGGCGCATGCGCCCATCAGCGACCTGGCCAGCGGCGACGCCGGGGTGCTCGTGCCGCTGGCCACGCTTGTCGGGCTCGCCGTCGCTGCGGCCGCCGTCGCCCTCGGACTTGGCGAAAGGGGGCGCCTGTCGAGAGCGTACGCTTCGGTTCGAGGGCTGACCGACGAAGCACGCGCGCGAGCGGCCGCCGCCGCGCTCATGACGCCCCCGGCGATGTTGGCGTGGGGCCTCGTGTGCGCACACGGCGCCCGCGCGGCACTTGGCGAAGAGGCCCCCGCCGCAGCCGGGGCGCAAATGGCTTCGGTTTCTCTCGGAGGTCTCCTGCTCGTGGCCGCGGCGGTGCTGGCGAGCGTTCCGGTCACGGCGCGCACGATCACGACGGCGGTGGGTCCGGTCGTCGCCGGAGCGTGCGGAGCGTCGTTCACCGTCGTGTGCCTCGCGGTGGGGGTTCGGCTCGGAGACACGAGCGGCAACGGCCCGACGCCGCTCGCGATTCTTGGCGTGCTGACGCGCCGTGAACTCGATCTGTCGCCGGTCTTTGCCGCGGTCGCGATCGCTGCGTGCGCAGTCGTCGGATTGCAGGCCTCGCGGCGCGCTGGAACGCAGCGCGTGATCGTCGGAGTCGTGGTGGTCGCTCTCGGCTGGGCCTTGGTGCTCAGGCAAGCGTACGCCCTCACCGAAGCGCCGGCGGTCGCTCGGGCGATCGAACTCGGGTCGCCCCTCGGCCGCATCGGCTTGGCTCTCGCGCGGCGGGCGACCGACGTCGACCGCGACGGCGCGTCCTTTCTTTTCGGCGGCGGCGATTGCGACGATGCCGATCCCCGACGCTCGCCGACGGCGGTCGACATCCCCGGCAACGGGATTGACGAAGATTGTTCGGGCGCCGACCTCCCGCTGGCCCGCGCCACCCCGACCCCGCGACCCGTTCGACCCTCCGACTCGTCCAGCAATCTCAACCTCGTGCTCATCACGGTCGATACGCTCCGCATCGACCTCGGCTTCATGGGCTATGCGCGGCCCGTTTCGCCGAATCTGGACGCGCTCGCCGCCCGCGCCACCGTCTTCGAGCGTGCGTATTCGATGGCGTCGTACACCGGCAAGAGCATCGGCCCGACACTGATTGGCAAGTACCCGAGCGAGTGCATTCGCGACGGGGGACACTTCAACGTCTACGGCGCAGCAAACACCTTTCTCGCCGAGCGCCTTCAGAACGAGGGTTTTCACACGATGGGCGCGGCGTCCCACTGGTACTTCAAACCCCGGTTCGGGCTCGCCCAAGGCATGGACTTGTGGGATCTATCTGCCCTTCCCGAGGACTCTACCGCAGACTCCGATACTTCCGTGACGAGCGAAGCGCTCAGCGACACGGCGATTGGCCTTTTGTCGGACCCGGACAATGTCGACAAGCGTTTCTTTCTTTGGGTCCACTATTTCGACCCCCACGCGCCGTACGTCTCGCATCCGGAGGCGCCCGATTTCCGCCCAGGGGCCAAGAGCTGGAGCAAGGCAATGTACGACAGCGAAGTCTGGTACACTGATCGCCACATCGGCCGTCTCATCGATTTCATCGCCTCGCAGCCCTGGGGTGGGCGAACCGCTATCGTCCTCACGAGCGATCACGGCGAAGCGTTCGACGAGCACGGGATGAGCTGGCACGGGGTCGATCTGTGGGAACCGCTCGTCCGCGTCCCGCTTGTCGTGTACGTGCCCGGCGTCAAGGCGCACCGCATCTCGGTCAAGCGAAGCTTGATCGACGTCGTGCCGACCGTGCTCGACCTGCTCGGTGTCCGCCGGCCGCCGCCCGGACAGCTCTCGGGGGAGAGCTGCGCCCAAGAAATCGTCGCTCCCGACGAGGCCGCGCTCGAGGAGCGCGACGTGCTGATCGACATGCCAGTGGGGCCGCGCGTCTCCCAACATCGGGCGTTCATCCACGGGCCTACGCCGGGCAAGAAGCTGCTTCACGAGGGCGGATCGCAGTATCTCGTCTTCGATCTGGAAAAGGACCCGGGCGAGCTCAACGACATCTCCCGATCGAGCGGCGAGCTTTCGGAATTGCTTGACGGATACCAGCAAAAGCTCGCCACGCTTCGCGAAACGCGTGTCGACAACAGTCTCTAGGAGAAGGACGACGGGCGGGTACGCACTGTCGGCGTCGAATACCGTCGCCCACGGCGGGTTCATCGCCTCCGACGCGGCCGGCCAAGCATGACCCACACTTAAGGGCCCGAACTGATACGATCGCGGCGGGATGGTGCCGTCCAACCCTCGCTCGGGAACGGAGGCGTCTCATCAGGCGCGATCGGGGTACCGCACCCTGCCACCGCCGGAATGGACAGCTCCCAAGACCGCCGAGCCGAAGCCGCCGACCGCGTCGCCGGCGCCGCTTGCGCGTCGCCCTGGAGTGCGGGCCGAAGAAGCTTGGCTGCGCGCGCGGGTTCAGGAAGCTCGCGCCCGCGGCGGCGAAGCACTCGCCGCTCCGTGCAGGACGCTGGCAC
>JBAULD010000062.1:0-3218 GCA_049578005.1 Polyangiaceae bacterium | reverse complement strand
GACTTCCAGGACGACCCGTTTTGAACCCGGCCACTCGACCCTCAATCTTCTCGACCGCTCTCCCCTTAAACAACGCGATGCCGCTCAGGCCGAGGTCGGCTGGCGCACCTGGCCCCGCAATCGTTGGCCGACACGTCTCACGATGCACGTGCGCGGCTTAGGGTTTCTCGGAGGAGGCGCTCCACCTTCTGGTCAAGCCCACGCGCGACGGCGTCTGCCTCCGCCGACCCGAAGGTGGCGATCAAGGACGATGGGAGGTCATAGGTAACCCGCACCTCCGCCTCGCCAACTTCCTCTACGAAGAGCCGCAACGGCACGTACAGTCCTGCGCGCAGCACGTGCTTCGTCATCTCGACCGCGATGAGCGCGTTGCCGAAGACATACGTCATCGCACGGGCGTGTCGCCCGTAGAGGGACGCAACAATCGCGCCGTGATCGAGCTTTTGAAACAGCGCGAAGTCGACCGGCCCTACGAACGAAGCGAGCCTCGTTCGCGCCAGCTCGCTCGGAAGCTGCGGCAAGTCGCTCAAAGCCGCGGCATCCATTCTCCCCAGCAGAGACTCGAAGGTGCGCGTGAAGTCCGCGTACGACACGTCCAGGTCCCACGCGACCTGGATGGCTTCGTACCGACGTGCGACGGGTTCGCCGCGTGTTGGCGCGGCACGGGCCATATCGGTTTTCATCGACCCTTTGCCTCCTCTCCTCGCAGTACCATGCACGTGCTGAACAGCTTCGCGACGAGGCTGCCCTTCTCGTCCTCGACTTCGCACTCGACCAGGCCGAGCGAGCGTGTCCGCTTGGTGACGCGCGCCGTCGCGCGAAGCTTCGCCGTCCAGACGGGCTTGAAGTATTTCGCGCTGAGATCGAGTGTCGTGAACGACTCGTCGTCCTCGAGCGTCGTGGCGAACGCGGTTCCCATTGCTGCGTCGGCGACGTCGCAGAGGACGCCGCCGTGCAACGTTCCCATGGGGTTGGCGTGTTGGGTGCCGGCTTGCATCTCGAAGACCGAGCGCCCGAGCTCGATCTCCACGATCGTGAAGCCCACTAGCCTGGCGACGGGTGGAGCGGGGATTTCTTCCCGGACCATCTGTTCCAGTTGACGAAGGTGACCTTTGGTCTTCGGCGCGCGAACGACTTCACTCATCGGTCGCTCCTTTCGGATGACACGGAGCCCGCGACGCGGAAACCAAGGCGTCCTCGGGCGAACTACTTGCGCTGCATCTTCGAATCGCTACGTCTTGGAATCATTGCGCGCGGCGATCCGCCCGAGCGCCCTACATGCCTTAAGCATTTCGTCCGAGAGTTCCGTGCCGCGAAGGGCACGCGAGATGCTGAGCCCGCCGTACATCAGGGCGACGAGGCCGAGCGCGATGTAACGCTTTGGCGTGCCGCTCTCCGAAGCAGGCAGGTGCACGGCGAGCTCTGATGCCAACGCATCGACCTGGGTTACGAGCACGTCACGATGCTCGGCCGCGGTGGTTCCCACCTCGCCGACCACCGCGGGCAGCGGGCAGCCGGTCTCCGTGTTGTCGCGGTGAGCCGGGGACAGGTACCGCTTGAGGACGACTTCGGCGCGATCGGCGGCAGGTTTCTCCTCTAGGTGGGCGAACAAGCGTCCGCGCATCCCTCCCGCAGCGAGACCTAGAACCTCGTCGATGAGCTCCTCCTTCGAGGCGAAGTGCGCGTAGAACCCGCCGACCGTGAGCCCCGCCCCCTTCATGACATCGGCAACCCGCGCTCCCGAGATGCCCCGCTCGCGCAGAAGACGTCCGGCTGATTCCAGGATGCTCCCGTGCGAGCGTTTCTTCTGTTCTTCCTTCGCGTTCATGACTGGCGACCAACCAACATCGTACAATAATAATATTACGATGGACCGTCGTAAGTCAAGCCCCACCCGTGCCGTCCTACGTCCGCCAAGCACAACGGGGCCCAAGCTCGGCACGAGCACGGCGTGCGCCAGCACGTGGTGCAATCCGTCCTTCGCCTTGCGAGGCGGGGATCGGACCACCGCCGAGCCCCCCGGTCTTCCACAAAAGTCTGACCTCGTCGCGCAGGCTCGAGCCGGCACGCGGATCGCTCGCAAGAGACGGCTGCGATCGACCGAGCTGTTCGCTGGTCAGAGGCTTCTGGACGTTTCGCCGCCGTTGCTCGAAGTTAGACTCCGGCCCATCGACCGCCGTCGTCGTAGCGGTCTGCTGGTGCACCGGAGGTCCACGTACGCTTTGTCGTCGACGAAAAGGCGCAATGTCATTGGCGTCCGCGCGATCGCGGTCGGCCCGTAGAGTCGCGAGCAGCTCTCCTTTCGAGGGAGAAACAGGGCTGCCCTCGCCACGCCCGCGGAAGTGCCTCCGTCGACGTGCAGGATCTCTCCGGTCACGAAGGACGCGGACCCGAGCTCGCGGCACCGCCTCCGCCCCTCTCGGGGATATTGCACCGACTTTCCCCGGAAACGGTTCGTCCAACGGGATTGGGCTGCCGCGACAAGCTAGCGAGCTAAGATGCAGAGCTTCAATGAAGCATCTCATGACATCTGACGAATCTGCGCCGTGCGTCGCCAGCGGCATCCACAGCAACGACGCAGCCCCGCCCAGTTCGCGCTGCGGGTCCGCGCTCCTCCGAGTACTTGTCCTCGAAGACGAACTACCCGCTCGAAACTACTTGGTCGAGCTGCTCGAGAGTTCCGGCCTCGCCCAAGTCGTCGGTGCGGTCGGAACAACCGACGAGGCGAGGCAGGCCTTGAGTGTCGACAGCGAAGCGGCGGCCGGAATCGACGTCGCATTCGTCGACGTGGAGCTTGTCGGGCCCTCCCGGAGTGAGAACGGGCTGACGCTGGTGCGTGCACTGGCAGGTGATTCAGCCGGGACGAGGTTCGTTCTCGCGACGGCACATGAACAGCACGCGGTTGAAGCGTTCGAGCTTGGCGTCTTCGATTACTTGGTCAAACCCTACGGCGAGGAGCGGGTGAACCTCTGCCTGCGTCGTCTTCTCGAACGGCAGTCTGCCGTTTGGCAAGCCAGCCGCGAGCTCACCCGTCGGATTGTCGCCAGGCGCAAGCGCAATCTCGTCTTTCTGGAGCTCCAGGAGATATGGGCCTTCGAAGCGGCGGGCCGGCTATCGTTCGTTCATTCGATGCACGGTCGGTTTGACTTGGACCTATCGCTGGCGGCGGTTGAATCGTCATTCGGTGGGGCGTTTACCCGCGCACATCGCAATTGGCT
>JBAULD010000061.1:0-2710 GCA_049578005.1 Polyangiaceae bacterium | reverse complement strand
CAACACGTGTGTCCTCATTGCGAACGACATGCAAGAGGGCAATACGCACTACGACAAGAACGTGCCGTGGCTGATGATCGGCAGTTGCGGTGGATTCTTCAAGACCGGCCGAGCCGTGGAGCTCAATAACGCGCCGAACAATCAACTCTTGACGACGATCCTTCACGCGATGGGGCAAACATCGGTCGCGAGCGTTGGCGATCAGTATACCGGCAATGTGGACAGTCAACTGACAACCTAAGGCCCGTGCCCTCCTGGGCTGTCTCCCAGCGCGACGATTCCGAATCCCTCGGTCGCGGCCCCGTGTAAACTGGAGCCGACGCTGGTGAGGCGCCAAGCCGCCGGGATGAAACCACCGAAACGCGGCGCGGCGGATCCAGCGACGCTCCTCCGCGATGCCAGGCGGCAGTTGGAGGCGGCTCGCTTCGACGCCGCCGAAGAGCTTTGCCGGCTCGCGTTGGCGCGCATTCCGGACCATCCCGAAGCGTGGATGATCCTCGGCAAGGCGCGAATGGGCCAGCGCCGTCCGTCGGACGCCGAAGCCGTGTTGGCGCACGGATGCAGCCTCAACCCGGGCTTCGCCGGACTTCACGCGGCGCTCGGCCAGCTCTATGTGGAGCTCCATCGGTTCGGCGACGCCATCGGGCCGTTCGAGAACTGCGTGCTTCTCGATCCGGCTGCGGGCGAGCAACGGGCGACCCTCGTTGCCCTGTACGGCACCCGCGCGTTTGCATCGTTCAGCGAGCGGTCGAAAGTCGCGATGACCATTTGCCTGGCCGATCCGGCGCTGACCCACAGTTTGATGCGCCGCGCGTGGTTGAGTCTTCTCCGCCTCGACCCAGAAGAGGCGAGCACGCTGGAGCTCCTCGACGCCCCCGACTACGACGCGTTTTGTGCGCGGGCTACAGACGAGCGCCTGTCGAGCTGGGAGGCGAGCGCGTTCATAACCCTCGGTCTACGTCGCTTTCTCGTGGCCGACCCCGCGTTCGAGCGCGGCCTGACGTGGGCTCGCCGTTGGTTCTTCCAAGCTGGGGTTTCCGCCGATCGCCATCTACCGCTCCTCTGCACGCTCGCCCGGTACTGTTTTCTGAGCGAATACGTGCTCGCATGCGAAGAGGACATTTCGCGGCTCCCGACCCACCCGACCACACCGGGAGAGGTCGCGCGACTCGCCTGCTATCGCCCGCTGGCCGACCAACCCGACGCGGCCACCTTCCGCCAGCTCTCCGAAGAGCCCGCGTATCGTGATCTCATCGACGTGACCGTTCGCGAGCCGCTGGAGGAGAGGGCGATCGCAGAACGCATCGCGGAGGTCGCGCCGGTCGAGGATGCCGTGTCCATCCTCGTGCGGCGACAGTACGAGGAGAACCCGTACCCTCGCTGGACGACGGTCGGGACCGGTGGCACCGTGTCGCCGGACGTAGCAAGACTCGCTCGCGGGAAGACCATCCTCGTCGCCGGCTGCGGCACGGGTCGCGAGGCGATCGACGCGGCGCTCATCTTCCCTGCCGCCCGGGTGGATGCGATCGATCTGAGCCGCGCGAGCCTGGCCTTCGCGACGAGAAAGGCCGCCGAGCTGCGCGCCGCAAACGTGTCCTTTCGTCAGGCGGATATTCTCGACGTCTCGCGCCTGGGGAAGAGCTTCGACCTCGTCGTCTCTTCCGGCGTTCTGCATCATATGCGAGACCCCGTCGCGGGCCTGCGAGCGCTCCTCGGCGTGCTCGCGCCGCGCGGGGTGCTCAAAATTGCGCTTTACAGCACGCTCGCGCGGACGGCGTACACCGAGGCGCGCGAATGGGCGCGGCGCGAGGCATTCCCGCCGACCCCCGAGGGAATCCGAGACTTTCGCGCTGCTGTCTTCAAACGCCCCGACGGCGACCCGATGAGGCAGCGCCTCATCGAATCGTACGACTTTTACTCGATGTCCCAGTGCCGCGACCTGGCGTTCCACGTCGAAGAGCACACATTCACTTTGCCCGAGCTTGCGGGCATCGTCGCAGATCTCGGGCTCTCCGTGTTGCGGGTCGAAGCACGAGGCCAAAGTGACATCGACGCCTACCGCGCCCGGTTTCCGGCCGACGCCGCGGCCGCCGACCTGGCCAACTGGGATGTCCTCGAGCGCGAAAACCCTACGATGTTCTCGAGGATGTACGTCCTCTGGCTATTCCGGAAAGGTTCAGCGCGAATCGACGTCGACTGGATTCGCCGCACCGGTCGCATGTAGTCGGACCGGCGCTCAATCGTTCTTTGCCCCGGCGGCGACCCAGTCGACAAGGGGGCACTTCGCAGCGGCGCTGATGGCAGCGCCGCCCTTCGGCATATCGCCGCCGAAGAGCGTCAAGATCGAACTATTCTGGACGACATTCGGGTTGATCGGGGTCGCGATCGGCGACGTGGTTCCGTTGATCTGACCGAGCTGTTGAAGCCATGTGTACGCGCTGGACGCGCTGCTCGCCTGGCTGTGGCAGCTCCGGCAAGAGGCCGAAAAGCCGTACGTCGTCCAGATAGACGACCACGTGGGCGCGGCACCGGAAAGGGGAGGACACCCCGTGCCCGCGTCCACGGACGGTTCGCCGCCGGAACTCGAGCTGCCGCCGCCGGACCGAACGCCGCCGCTGCTCCCGCTGCTCGATCCGGAGCCGCTGCCACTCGATCCGGAGCCGCCGCTACTCGATCCAGAGCCGCTACTCGATCCAGAGCCGCTACTCGA
>JBAULD010000060.1:0-6619 GCA_049578005.1 Polyangiaceae bacterium | reverse complement strand
AGGACAGCTCCATGCCCACTGCCAGAAAAACAACGGAGACGACGAAAAAAGCGCGCCCTCGCTTGACCAGTAGGGGGATTCAGAGTCGAGAGCGAGCGAGCCCGGCGGCGAGCGCGCGGAGCCTACTCCTGTAGGCGAGCACGCTCGACACCGGGATCGCGAAGTTATCGACGAAAAGCGCCAGGGTTCTACGCCATCAGCTCCGGCAGCGGGCCCGACGGGCCGTAGGCCGTGCTGGTCCCGGCTAGCCCAAACGTCGCCGAAGTAAGGCCGTGGGCTTGCATGATGCTCTCGTGAACCTGGGCAGTCGACTGGTTCGGGTTTCTCGGTCCGGCGTAGTTCGTCCACACGCGCGGGAGCGCCATCTGGGCGGCCGTGTAGTAATTGATGTGTTGCCCGGTGACCTTCAGCTTCCCGCCGGCGCCGCCCGCGATGAGCACGGGCATGTCCCAGTGGTTGTGGGTGTTTCCGTCGCCGACGTCGGTGGACGTGTAGAACGTCGTGTTGTCGAGCACCGTCGTGCCATCCGACTCCATCGCGCTGTCGAGCGACTTGAGAAGCGTCGCGATCTGCGTGATTTCCCAGGTGTCGATTTGCGTCAATGCCGCGAGCTTGGTGGCAGCTCCGCCATGGTGCGAGGTGCCGTGGTGAGCCGTCCCGACTCCCATGAGGAACTGGTAGTCGTTGTTGCTCGTCCCGTTGCCCATCATGAACGTGATGGCTCGGGTGATGTCGCACGTGAACGCCAGAGCCATCATCTGGAGGAAGAGAGGCGTATTCCCGGTGATGAAAGAGCTCGGGATGACGGCGTGACTGCCGCCGGTCGACGGTAGGGGGCCCAACCCGGCTGCGGGTTCAGGCGGCTTCGTGCACGTGAGAGGCGCGGCCATCGAAACGTTCTGCAACTGGGTTTCGAGGTCGCGCACCGCCTGCTGGTACTGCTGGAGCATGATGTTGTCGCCGGTGCTGAGCTTCGTCGACAGAGAGTTCGAGTCGGCGAGGACCGCGTCGAGGATGCTCTTTTGTTGCGCGAAGCGCTGGGCCGCCGCGGCGGTGGTCGCGGGCGTGGTCGTGCCCGTCGTGGGCGACGTACCGAACAGCGACAGAAAGACCGTCTGCGGATCGTACGTGTTGGGCATCGCGACGCCCTTGTTCCACGAGATCATGCGCGAGAAGTTGCAGTTGGTGTTGTCGCAGATGTCGTTGTCGCCCTGGACGCCGATTTGAAGGCCTGTGGGCAACAGCGGCGACCCGCCGGCATTGAGGACCGGCAGCAGCAGCTGATCGAGACTCGTTCGGGCCGGGTTCGTCGAGTCGCAGTTGACGCTCATCATATTGAGGAAGCAGCCAGTTCCCGACCCGTGGCCGCCAGGCACCGTGTCCGTCGAACAGGCGGGCGTCGGTATGGCGATGTTCTGGTGATCGAGACCGGTAATGATCGCGGTCTTCTTGTTCACCCCGGCGGCGATGAGCGGATACAGGATCGACGCGGCGCCGACGTTCGTGGCCGTATACGTTGCCGAAGGCGAAGCCGCGGCCGTGGCTGCCGTTCCTGCGGTCGCCGTCCACGGCGATCCGCTGGCCGCTGCCGGCGTCCAGTTCGGCATGACCATGCCGTTCGGGTTGAACCAGCCGATGAAACGCCGCGGCGGAGCCGTGCCGGCAGCCGATGCCCGGCGCGACCAGAGCGCCGAGGGCAGGAACGGCAAAACGAGCGTCACTCCGGCAGAAGCCAAAAACACCCGGCGCGATTTATTGACTCCGATGCTCATCTGACGTCTCCACCTTTCACACTGTTCGAGACCATTCGCCGCTTCGCGATCATTGGCCGCCCCGCATGGTCATGAATGCCTGGCTCGTCGCGATTGCCTGAAGCGCGCCTTCCCAGGTTCCGCCCTTCTGGAGCGGCGTCGCGACGGTTTCGACATAACCCAGCGCGTCCGCCGCGTCGTACGTTCGACCGGTTCCGAAGGTCAGCGCGTTCTTCACGATGCAGTCGACGAACCGCGGATCGGCCGCGATGGCCTGGGCCATACCCTGGGCGCCGTCCACGTTCGCGCCGTTCACGGTGGCGGTGCTGTAGAGGCTGCCGGTCGCGTCAATCGCGACGCCGTTGTCCGTCGTGCGATAGGTACCCATCGCGTCGAAGTTCTCGAACGTGAAACCGATCGGATCGATCGACGCGTGGCAGCCGGCGCAGGACGGGATGGACGCGTGCATGTTGAGCGCTTGTCGCACCGTTTGCCCGGTCGCAGCCACGACGAGCGCGGGCACGCCGGGCGGCGGGGGCTGGGGCGGGTCGCAAACCAGCTGACTCAGAACGTATGCGCCCCGCTTGACCGGAGACGTTCTCGTGGGGACCGACGTGGTCGTCAAGAAGGTCTCTTGCGTGAGGATACCGCCGGTTCGTTGGGTGCCCGCGAGACTCACTTTGGTGAAGGTCGTCTGCGTCGCGGGGACGCCCTGGACGCCGTAAAACTTGGCGAGAGTCCCGTTCGCGAACGTGTAGTCCGCCGTCAGGAGTTCGGTCAGAGGAGCCTTCGTGGTGATTAGGTTGCTGACGAAGGCCTCGGTTTCCGGGCCGAACGAATTGATGAGCGCCATGGTCGCGTTCGGAAACACCATGGGGTCTGGCGTGACGTTCGCCGTGATTTCGTTGACGCCGATCCAGGGGTCCACGAAGCCGGAGATGAAGGCCGAGAATTTCGCGTCCGCGATCATCCGGGTGACCTGCGTCGAGATGCCGGCGGCGTTCACGAGCTGGCCCGCCGCGGCCGCCTGGGTCAGCGTCGCGTCCGGCATCGTCGACCAGAGAAAGTACGAAAGACGGCTCGCCACTTCGTAGTTGCTCAGGGGCGTTGTCGCGGACGAGGCTGGGACAATGGCGGGGCTCCCGATCTCGACGTGATAGAGGAAGTTCGGCGACATCAGCACATACTGGAGAGCCGCGCTGACGGCCGCCGTCGCGGGGTCGGTCCCGCCGGCGGCGGTGGCACTCTGCGCCGAAGTCAGGACCGCGGTGCCGACAGCTGCGGCCGTCGTCACCTCTGCGGTCGTTACTGGCCGCCGCCATGCCTTCGGCATGAAGGTGGTCAATATCTGTGGCAAGCAGGTCGCCATGTTCGCGGCGGTGGGCGTGCAGCTGAAGATGGCGGTCTTCAAGGGGTCGGTCGCCGTTCGTGACACGAGCTCGTTGACGAGGGTGGTCGACGCCGCGAACTGCTGCGCGAGGAGCTTGTCCGAGTAGCTCAGCGCGCTCCCCACGGTATCGAACCCGTCGTCCACGTTGTCGCCGGGAAAGGTGGTGGCAGCGAGGGTTTGCGTCGTCCCCAGCAAGTCCCGCATGGTATTGTCGTATTCGCGGTCGTTGAGGCGCCGCATCGCAACGCGTCCGCTATCGAGAGGACCCGCCGCGACGTTGCCGATCGTCCCCGCGGCTCCCGTCATCCCCGAGGGAGTCGCGGCGCCCATGCCCCCGGTACCACCGGTTGCCCCGTTGTTGCCGCCCGCAGCGGTTCCTCCACCCGCGTTCGTACCGCCCGTGTTCGAAGTTCCGCCCGAGCCGGAAGCGGTCCCGCCCTTGCCCCCCGCGGAACCGACGTTACCCGTGCCGCAGCCTGCCGAAACCACCAACAAGGCGGCCGCCCAAAGCTCACGGTGCCCGAAAACTTCCTTCGTCTTCCTCATGGAACCATTCCTCCGGTGGCGAGGCTGCGCGTTTTCATCACGCGCATCTCCGGGCATCCCATCCCGCGACAATTATTTGCTGCGGTCGAAAGCTGGGGGGCCGGCGTAACGTGTGAGGCCCTCTCACCATAGAAAGTGTCTCGTGGGTATCGTTTCCGTTTGTGAGTTCTGCGGTCGGGCGAAGATCGCGGCCGGCCACCGGAATATTCGGCCTTGAGTGCATTTTCGAGCCCCTTCAGGTCGCCTTCACGTTCGGAAGGCGCACGCGACCGTCTTCGGGGATCGAGCGGTGGTTCGGTCTGGCGAGGTCACGGCGCGCGCGCGCACCGAAACCCGATGACGTTGTCCGAATCGGTCGGGTCGTCGTAGAAGCTGCGGTCCGACGCCGCGAGATTCAAAGCGTTGCCGGCGTAGTTTCCGCCTCGCATCGCACGGTCGGCCGCCGTCGTTAGGTACGCGCAATCGACGCACGGGTCCACGTAGCTCGCGTACCAGTCGAGATTCCACTCGAAGACTTCGCCCGCCAGGTCGAGCTGCCCCCAGCGGCCGGCGCCCAGCGCAGCCGTTCCAACAGGGGCCATGCTCGCAATGCTCGCGCAATTTCCGCCCGTACCGCCGTAGTTGCAGTTGTAGATCGCGTATTGATTGCTCGTCCCCGGATCGGTCGATCCCCACGGGTACGCCCTCTCTTCGCTTCCGCCTGCCGCCGCGTACTCCCACTCGGCTTCGCTGGGAAAGAAGCCTCCGTCCCAGATGCAGAATGCGTACGCTTCATACCAGTTCGCGCAGTTCATCGGCAGGTTCTCTTGGCTGCCGGCCGTTGGCGTCCACGTGCTGAAGGCAAGGCACGAGGTCAGGTTGTCGTTCCACGTGTTCGCCGCGCCGGGCCCCGTCGCGATTTCTTCGTTCCAGTCCGCATCCCAACCGGTCTCGAACGTCCCGGGGGCTCCGCTGTTCGCCAAGCCTCGTCCCGCGTTCAAGTGCGTGTGAACGCCGCTGCCGGCGGGCGGCGGACCGCCCGTAGGTCCGGTCACGTAATTGACGTATTGGCGGAACCGCCCGACCGTCACGAGGTACTTGTCGAGACGAAATCCGCTGACGCTGGCCGGGTCTGCCTCGCCCGTCGGACCGCCGTCCGCGGCAACCATGGGGCCTCCGTCCACGAGGGGATCGTAAGTCCGGTCGTACGTCCCAGCCGGAACCTCCGGACTCACGCAGCAGCTTTCATGGCTGGCGCCACAATCGGTCGTACCCTTTGCACTCACGGCGCAGCTGGGCGGTTCGGTACAAGTGCCGGAGTCGCACGCCGTCGTCGGCACGTTCGGGCTGGCTCCATCGGCCGACGCGGGGACGCCGGCGCGGCCGGCCGCGTGCGTGCATGCCATCGTCAGCGCGGCGAGGACGACCGGGGCGGGCGTGCGCTTCATGCGCCGAAGCTTCCCATACTCGCGGCATGGGCGCAGGCCCTCGATGGAACGCCGGCGATGCTCCGTTACGCCAGTTGGCCCGCGAGCTCGCGGAGCACGACGCCCGTGCTCCCCTCGATCTTGATGCGGGCCTGCTCTTCGCCGCGAACCGGCCCGAGGTTCACGATCGCGATGGGGATACCTCGCTCCGCAGCGCGCCGCAGGAACCGGTAGCCGGAGAAGACGGCGAGCGACGTCCCGGCCACGAGCAAGGCGTCGGCCTCGTCGAGCCGAGCGAAGGCCTCCTCCACGACATGGCGCTCCACATTCTCGCCGAAGAAAACGACCCGTGGCTTGAGCGGTCCTCGGCAACGGGGGCACGAGGGAGACTCGAACGTGGCGACCGAGTCGTCGGTGAGCTCGGCGTCGCCGTCCGGGGCAACCGGCGCGGCGCCGTCGAACCACAGGCGGTTGTCGTCACGCATTCGGCGCTGCACCTCCTCTCGGTCGTGGAGCGCGCCGCACTCGAGGCATACGACCTCGGCGAGCGCACCGTGCAGCTCCACGACGCACCGGCTGCCCGCTGCTCGATGGAGGCGGTCGACGTTTTGGGTGATGACCCCAGTCACGACGGTGGATGCTTCGAGCGACGCGAGACCGAAATGAGCCGCCCCGGGCCGGGCGTGGCGGAACCGCTCCCAACCGACCATCGCACGGGCCCAGTAGCGGCGGCGAACCTCGGCGGACCGAACGAAGTCGGGGCCGTGAATCGGCCGTCGCGTGCGCAGCGCGGCCTCCGGGCTCCGGTAGTCGGGGATGCCCGACTCGGTGCTCACGCCTGCGCCGGTCAGCGCGACCACGCGACGACCGCGAAGATGGTTCGCGAGCTCGGTGACGAGCGCGCGCACGGCCATTTCCGATTGAGTCACGGCGGAAAGCGTTAGCGCGGTGCGGGGAACGGATCGAGTCGTCGCGACGAACGCAAGAGACGGAATTGGCACCTCGCCTGGACGTAGTAACGTTCACGCATGAACTCAGCCAACCCGTGCACGCGCCTTTTGAGTTCGATCCTCGTCATCGGCCCGCCACGGTCCTTTGTCGGCGCAGCGATTCTCGCAGTCGCCGTGGCGGCCGGCTGCTCGAGCGGCTCCCACGACCCCTCGGGTGCCACGGTGTCGACGAACGGGAGTTCCGGCGCCGGCTCCAGCTCGAGTGGCGGCGGCGGAAGCACGGGTGCGGCGACGAGCGCGAGCTCGGGCAGCACGAGCCCGGGCTCAAGCGGGACGACATCGAGTTCGGGTGTCGGGAGCACGAGCTCGAGCAGTACGAGTTCAAGCTCCGGTGGTAGCGGCTCCGGCTCCGGCGGCGCGGGCTCGGGTAGCGCAGGCTCGAGCTCGGGCGGTTCGAGCTCGGGCACCGGCGGCGCCAGCTCCAGCTCGGGCGATACGACCACGAGCTCGGGATCCAGCGGAGCGGACTCCGGCCTCCCCGGCGCGGCCGATAGCGGCGCGGCCGACAGCCCCACC
>JBAULD010000059.1:0-2524 GCA_049578005.1 Polyangiaceae bacterium | reverse complement strand
CCCAATACCGCGGACGACCTGCGCACGCTGGTGCGCTACGCCGACGCCTTCCGCGAGACACGTCTCCCGACCGGCAAGACGGTCCGAGGATCCGGGAACGCCGTGATCCTGGCCGACATGCTGCGGTCGGTCGTCCGCGACGTGCCCCGTGCCATCTCGCTGTCGCTCGTGCTCACTCTCGTCCTCGTCTTCGTCGCGCTCCGCGGAGGTCCATACCTCGCGAGCGTCCTCTTCGCGCTCGCTGTCGGGTGCGGCGGGGTGGCGTGCTTTCTCTACTTCGCGAACGTCAAACTCAACTTTCTCAACTTCTCCGCGTTGCCCATCACCTTCGGCATCGGCGTCGACTACGCGGTCAACGTCGCGCAGCGCTACGAGGCCGACCGAGGGCGGAACATCCTCGGCGTCCTGCGCACGAGCGGGGGCGCCGTCGTTCTGTGCAGTCTGACGACCATGCTCGGGTACGTCGCGCTGGTAGGGTCGCACAACGCGGCCATCCGTGGCCTGGGCGCGATCGCGGCCGTGGGCGAGGTGAGCTGTCTCCTCGCCGCGGTGCTCGTCATGCCGTCGTTGTGGCTGCTCGTCGAGCGAAGCCGGCAGCCGGGGGGCCTGTCTTGGGCGCTGCAGCCGTTCCGACCGCGGCGTCGTCCGATGCCCTGACGAGCGGCGCGCCATACGCGCGGCGAGAAGAGTGGCAGACATCCCGTGTCACTGGAGTTTTCCGTCGTGCGCGGTGGGCCGGCGAAAGTCGCGTGCAGGGTGGGCTCCCAGCGGTCATCCTTTTGTTCAATGACGCCGTGGTGCGCGCGACTCTCGAGTCGCGGCCGCGGCGCCGAGGAGCATCCAATGGAGAGCGCCCAAGTCTGGTACGTCCGATCGTCGAGCGGGGGGGTTCATCGATTGACGTTGGACGAACTGGACCGAGCCTTCCGAGCGGGCCGCGTGAGCGCACGGTCGATGGTTGTGCCGGAAACAGCCGTTCGGTGGACGCGCCTCGGCGATCTCGCGGGAATCGACGAGGATACGAGACCGGTCGTTCCTCCGAGCGAGCGCCCGGTGAGCTTGGATCTCACGGAGCTGCTCCCGCCCGCGACGCGTCGCGGCCCCGGCTGGCGGACTGCGGTCTGCGCACTGGCGTTGACCATTGGAGTGGCCACGGGGCTTGGCCTCCGGAGCCCCGCGTCCACGCGAGCTCTCGGTCGGCGTGCGACCGCTTTGGTGGCGGGGGCGAAGCAATGGGCCTCGGACTGGCGCGTGGCTCGGGCGAACCAGGACAAGAAACCCGCGTCTACGGGGCTGCGGGACTCCGTAGCGCAAGACTCGCGCGCCTCACTCGCGCCGCCGGCCACCCCGGAGATCTACGCGGCCGGCCTCTGGACGCCGATTCCATACCGAAAGCCGGAAGCACAGGCCGCAGCGGTGCCCGCGATCGCCGCCACCGCTCTCCCGGTGGCCGTGCGCGAGGATCGCGCCGGCGTCGGTCGCGCACCGCGAGCCGCCACCGAACGACGGACAGGCCGAAAATCGCATCCCCGTCTGGGCACGTCGAAGAGCTCCGCGCCCGCCTCACCGGACGACCAATCGGGATTCACGACGGGCGGCAACAAGTTCGATCCGCTCAATAGCGGGATCAGCCCGTAGCGCGCACCCTCATCGCGGTTCTACGGCGCACGGCAGTACCCGCGACGTATCCGAAACGACCATCCCACGAGATTACCGCTTCCAGCCGCGTCTCGCTCGCCAAAAGGCGCCGGTGCGGCCACAGGTGGCATCGGCTCGCCGGGCGAAACCATCGCGAGTGCGCCAGACGGAAACGAGCGCCGTGAATGTCTTGCCCCACGGTCGCATTGCGATCATATAGAAGGGTGCAAATAAACCATCTTGCGATGCTTGCGCTCGTCGGCGCGGGCGGGTGCGTCAACGTTTCCAACATCTGCCCACACAAGCCAATCACGCAGGGCGTGTTTGGCGAGATCGTCGACTCGAACAATACGCTCGAGCAAAACATCGAAGTCGACCTCTACACGACCATGGACGGGATGACTAAAGACACGCTGGTCGGCGGCGCCCAGACGACTCGGGGCGGCTATGAGTTCACCGTCAATCCGTCGACCTACATCCTTTGCGCGAAAACCGTCTGCGCGGCCGTCATGGTACCGACCGGCTTGGTCGAATTGTCGGCTGTCGACGCCGCAGCCGGGTTGACCTGGGACGCACCGGTCGCGGTGCCGCCGGACCAGGTCATCGGCCCGTGCAAGTTCGGCAACTAGTGCACCGCCGTCCACTGGATTAATGCCATCTCGACGGCGCTGCACTAGACAGGATGGTGGGCCAACGGGCTAGGCCTGCCGCTACTGCGTCTCGCAAAAGGCGACCGGGAAGGATTCGTTGCAGATGGGCGCGGAGGGCGGGCAGTCCGATGTTTTCGCGCACGGCGTGCACGACGATTGCCCCGTCGACACATAGTCGAAGTAGCAACCGCACGACCCGGGCGGCGCGTACGACGCCAGGGGGCCGAGCTCCACGG
>JBAULD010000058.1:0-5797 GCA_049578005.1 Polyangiaceae bacterium | reverse complement strand
GTCGTCCTCTCCGGCGACCTCGGCGCCGGCAAGACCTTCCTCGTCCGCGCGATGGCCCGCGCCCTGCGCGTACCCCCGCCCATCACGAGCCCCACGTTCATCCTCGTGCACGAGTATGCGACCGCGCACGCCCCGTTGGTTCACGCAGACCTCTACCGGCTTCGCGAGGCGGGGGAAGCGCGCCTCGCGGACGAGGTGGTCCGGCTGGGCTTGCGCGAGCGGCGCGGCGAAGGCGCGCTCGTCGTCGTCGAGTGGGGCGAGGAGGCGATCGAAGCGCTCGGGGGACCCCCCGAGCTCTTCGTGTCCATCGCGATCGCGGGGGAGCGCCAGCGAACGGCGACGCTCACCGGTTGTCGCGCGGGTGATATCGTCTGAACGCTGATGCCGCGTGAACGCCGAACCATGGGCGAGCTCGTCGCGATGGGCGTCATCGCGGGCATGATCGCGTTCGGTTTGGCCTACGCGGCCCGCCCGCACGGAGTCGTCCGTGCGCCGACCCGAGCCGGAACGTTGCTCGATGCGCGCGGCGCGAGCTTCGAGCTTCATCCGGGTACGGCGCGCGTGACCGTGCGCAGCCGCGACGGGGCCGTGAGCCGAGACGTGGAGCTCTCGCTCGTCGTGGACGGAGTGGCGCGCGCCGTCGCGATCGCGCGCGACGAATTGCGCGCGGTCGCCGGCGGCCTTCGCGCGAGCATCCCCGTGCCCGTCGGCGAGGCCACGGTCGATGCCACGCTCGAACTTCACGTCGATCCGGCGGCGGACGCGATCTCGATCTTGCTGAGCGCGCGTCCGAACGCGGTCGAAGCCGGACACACGGTCGCGCTCCGCGCCGAGCTGCCGAGCGAGGGTCAAGTCGTCTTCGTCTCGGGGGTAGGCCAGATCGCCGACCGTGCGCTGGTGACGGGAGCGGCGGTCCTCGTGGACAGCGAGCCGCATCCCATCGGGATCGTGTCCTCCGCGGGGCTCATGGCCGTCGAAGCGATGCTCGACGAGCCGAACGGCCAAGGCGAACCGACGCGCGTCACGGCCACGAGCCCTGTGCGCACCTCGACCGAAGACGGCCGCCTCGCCGACCTCCGCATCGCCGTCGGGTCGTCGAGCATGGCGATTTGGCGCACCCTCTTCGAGAGCGCCGGCCTGACCACCGCAGCCGTGCGCGGTCGCGTCGCGGGAACGACCGAGCGGGCACTCGTCATCGGCCGCGACGCCCAAGGCGTTCCACAAGTTCGAGCGCTCGCGGACGATGGGGGTGCGTTCCGGATCGACGCGCCCGCGTCCGTCGTCCAGTGGTACGCGGCCATCGATCCAGGACGGGCGAGCAGCCTCGCGTCGTTCGTCCCGGGGACGCCCCGCGAGCTCGTCCTCGACGTTTCCCCCGGCGGTGAGCTGCGCGTGACGATCGTCGACGCCGACGGAGGCAAGCCGATCACCGCCCGGCTCCTCGTCCGAGGCGTCGACGGAACCGTGGACCCGAGCTTCGGCCCCGACTATCGCGCTTCGGGCGCCGGACCGGTCATCGACGCGTTGCGCGGCGAAGTCTCCACTCCGTTGCCTTCGGGGCGGTACCGCGTCGCGGCGACCAAGGGGCTCGAGTGGAGCGTCGACGCCAAGTCCGTCAATATCCTGCCGGGACGGATCACCGAAGTCTCGCTGGCACCGCGTCACGTCATCCCGACGCCGGGCGTCTTGGGGTGCGACTTACACGTGCACGCACGCCCGAGTTTCGATTCGCCGGTGACCCCGGAGGACCGCGTCATCTCACTCGTCGCCGCGGGGATCGACTTCGCCGTGCCGACCGAACACAACGTGGTCGGCGACTACTCGTCGGCGCTCGAGACGTTGGATCTGCGAGGCGAGATGATCAGCGTGACCGGCGTGGAGGTCACCACGTACGGACGCGGTTTCGGCCACTTCGGAGTCTTCCCCTATCCCCCGCAGACGCCCGTTCCTCCGTTCAAGCACACGACAGTTTCGGCCATCTTCCGCGCCGTGCGAACAGGAGATCCGAACCGCTACTTCCAGCTGAACCACCCGAGACTCCCAAAAGGGATTGGCTACTTCGCCAATATCGGCTTCGATCCCAAGGCCCCGCGCGCGCACGTTCGGAGCCGCGTCGATTTCGACGGCATCGAAGTCTACAACGGCTACGAGAGCGAGCAGCCCGAACGGGTCGACCGCGTGCTCCAAGACTACTGGGGCTTGCTTAATTACGGCTGGCGCTTCACGGCGACCGGCAGCAGCGACTCGCACCGCATTCAATTTCGATGGGCCGGCTACCCACGCACGATGGTGACCGTCGACCCGCACGCCACGGGAAACGACGACGGCAAGGTCGATCCGCTGGTCGTCGTGGCCAACATCAAGAAAGGGCACGCGACCGTGACCAGCGGCCCCATCATCGAGTTCGAGCTCGCCGGCACGGGCCCGGGGGACGAGGCGCTCACGACCGATGATCCGCTCCACGGCCACTTGCGCGTTCGCGCGGCGCCGTGGGTCGACGTGTCCCGCATCGAAGTCGTCGTCGGGGGGCGAGTCGTACAAGGCTTCGAAGTGGCATCGCGCCCGACGCAGCTCGGTCCCGAAGAAGGAACTCTCGAAGAAGCGCAAGCGCGCACCGTGCGTTTCGATCGTGACATCGACGTGACCGTGGGCCCGGCGAACGGCTGGGTACAGGTCATCGTACGCGGGGAGCGCCGCCTGGACGACGTCTTGCCCTTCATGCCGGTGCCTCCCCTGGCCTTCACCAACCCCGTGTACGTCGTTCGTCACCCCGAGCCGCCGCCACCGTTCCCAGGCGTCCCGACGGAGTTCGGCAGGCGCGGCCCATAGTCCTTGCGGGCCACGTGTGCGCCAAGAACGCCAGGTGCCCGACCATTGCGAGGTGCCTCGCGATGCGCGATACGTCACTCTCGTGAGCTCCGCATTCGGTCGCTATCGGCTGCTCGAGCGGCTCGGCCAGGGGGGCATGGCGGAGGTCTTCAAGGCCAAGAGCTACGGCGTCGAAGGCTTCGAAAAGATCCTCGTGATCAAGCGAATCCTCCCGGAGCTCTCTCGGAGCCGAGACTTCATCGACATGTTCATCCACGAGGCCAAGCTGGCCGTGCGCCTGTCGCACGCGAACATCGTGCAGGTGTTCGATCTCGGGAAGACGCCGGGCGGCGAATCGGGCGGTGTGCAGCAGCCCGACGCCTACTACATGGCGATGGAGTACGTTCACGGTCTGGATCTCGCCAGTCTCCTGGCCCGATGCCGGCGCAAACAGATCGTATTGCCCGTCGAGATGGGCGTGTACGTCGCGTCCGAGGTGGCCAAGGGCCTCGATCATGCGCACCGCCGGCGCGACGAGCGAATGCTTCCGCTCGGCATCGTGCACCGCGACGTTTCGCCGCAAAACGTCCTTCTGTCCTTCGAAGGCGAGGTCAAAGTCACCGACTTCGGCGTCGCGAAGGCGCGCGGAGCCCTCGACAAGGGCGCGCCCGAGGATACCCGCGCCAATCGGCTGCTGGGCAAGTTTGGCTATATGAGCCCCGAGCAGGCTCGAGGGGAGAGTGTCGATGGGCGAAGCGATCTCTTCTCGCTCGGTACGATCCTCTACGAATGTGTCGCAGGCGTGAACCCGTTCGGGGCGCCGACCACGTTCGAGACGCTGCGGCGCGTGCAGGCATGCGAGTACCCACCTCTGGCGCTCCTGCGACCCGACGTTCCGTCCGAGCTCGCCGCGATCCTCAAGACGGCGATGGCCAAGAGCCCCGGCGATCGCCACACGGACGCGGGGCGTCTGTACGAGGCCCTCCTGGCATTCCTGTACGCGCAGGGAACTCGGTACGGAGCGAACGATCTCGCCGAGTTCCTCTCGCGGTTTCGCGAGGGCGGCGACGCAGCCGGCGCGAGCGCTGCCTCGGAGCACTTGCTCGAGGCCGACGGAGGCCAGTCGCGCACCGAACGAACGCCGGCCGAAGTGCCTTCGTCACGCCAGGCGTCGAGCGTACGCGTCGCCGTCGCCGCGCAGGCCGTCGCGATCGAGCGCGCCGCCGAGATGGGCGAACGGCGGGAGGTCACGGCGGTGGTCCTCGAGCTGCCGCGTCACATGTCGAGCGCCGTGGCCGACCAAGCTGCGAACATCGTCGAGCGCTGGGGGGGTCGCGTGCTTCGCCGCGAAGTCGGGCATATCGCTGCGCTCTTCGGCCTCGGCGAGCCCGACGGGCGCGACACGGAAATGGCCACACGCTGTAGTCTCGTCGCGCTGCGTAGTCTGGGCCCGGCGCACCCGCCCGGTATCGGGCTGCACGTCGGACACATTCACGTCTCGAGCGCCGGTCAGCCCGCCGAGGACGACCGGCTGGGTACGCTGATCGATACGGCTCGCGACCTGGCTCGCATGCGCGACGGGCAGGCCGTCATGAGCACGCAGGCCATGCGTCAGGTCAAATCGTCGTTCGAATTCGAGGCGCTGGGCGAGAGCGATAGGCCGTCTTCCAACGTATCCGCGCTTCGGGTCACCGACGTTCGGGTCCCGGGCGAGACGCTCGGTCGCTTCGTGGGGCGGACGGAAGAGCTTCGCCGCATCGGTGTCGTATTGGCGCTCGCCGCCAAGCGCAAGGCCCGCGTCCTGACGATCCGTGGGGACTTCGGCATCGGCAAGACACGCCTTCTCTACGAGGTCGAGCGGCGACTTCGAAAGGGAGGCTACGACGTCGGCTTCCACATCGCGACCTGTCCGCCTCGGAAAGAAAGCTTCCCCCTCTCCGGCGTCGTCCGGATGCTGCAGGTTCTCTGCGGCATCAGCGAAGCGGATGCACCGGATCGCGTTCTTGCGCTCGAGCCGCGACTTCGTGCGTTGGGGTTGAGGGGCGAGGAAATGCAGGCCGTCCTGATGGCTCTCGGGGCGGGCGTGAAGACGCTCGGCGGCGACGCCAATGCGCTCCTCTGCCACGCGCTGACATGCATGGTGCGAGGCCTGAGCGCCGACCGGCCGCATGCGTTCGCCTGGGACGTGGCCGAGGCGATGGACGAAGAGAGCTACGCGCTCCTCGAGGAGGTTCTGCGGCGCAGCGCTCACGTACGTATCGTCTTCGCCTTCGCCGTCCGCGTCGGCTTTTCGCACGCGCTCGAAAAGACGGAAGGGCACGTGGCGATCGACCTCGGCGACCTCGCGCCGGCGGAGGTCGAGCGGCTCGTGGCGCTGCGGCTGGCGGTGGATGCGTTGCCCGAGGAGTTGATCGAGTTCGTTCGTGCGAGGGCAGGGGGGCACCCGCTTTTCGTCGGCGAGTTGGTCAAGGCACTCGTGCACGAGGGCGCGGTGTCGGTCGTCGATCGGCGCGTCGCGTCCGCCAGGCTGGTCGGGGACGATCTCGCTCTCCCGAAGACCTTGCGCGGGCTGGTAGCGTCGCGGGTGGCTCGGCTTTCGGTCGCGGAGCGGGCGACATTGCAGGCGGCCGCCGTTCTGGGCGACCCCATCGACCTCGCCGTGCTGTCGGACATGATCGGACAGGACATGCCGTCGATCGAGCGGTCCATTGCCGCGATCGCGGCGCGTGACTTCGTCGTGCATACCGGACCTACCGAACTCCGGTTCACCTCACCGATTATCCGCGAGGTCGTCGCCGGCGCCCTCACGCCCGACGCGCTGCGCGAGATGCATGCCGCGGCGGCGCGCGCTCTCGAGGTCACGCTCGGCGAGCGTGCCTGGGAGCAGCCGGCTCGCATCGCCACACACCTGTACGAAGCGGGAGACCATGAGCGCGCGGCCGGCTATTTCGCCAAGAGCGGCGAGCGGCGCCTCGCCATGGGCCAGCTC
>JBAULD010000057.1:0-27661 GCA_049578005.1 Polyangiaceae bacterium | reverse complement strand
AAGACGGCGCCGGCGAAGGACGACAAGAAGAAGAAGTAGTCGTGTTTCTGGTCGTCGGCCTCGGCAATCCAGGGCGCGAGTACGAGAACAGTCGCCACAACGTCGGCTTCGTGGTGGCCGACGAAGTGAAGCGCCTGCACGGCTGGCCGGACTACAAACAAAAGTTTTCGGGCCTCTGGACGCGCGGTTCGCTCGAGGGGCACGAAGTCGTCCTGCTGAAGCCGCAGACCTACATGAACCTTTCTGGAACCAGCGTTCAGCCCGCGGCGGCGTTCTTCAAAGTACCTCCCGAGCAAATCGTGGTCGCACACGACGAGCTCGACCTACCGTGGCGCGACGTCCGCCTGAAGATGGGCGGCGGGCACGCGGGTAACAACGGAATTCGCAGCATCATCCAGTCGCTCGGGACGCCCGACTTCTTGCGCGTCCGTGTGGGCATCGGCAAGCCGCCCGCCGGCTTCCGAGGAGAGGGCGCCGATTGGGTCCTCTCGAACTTCGACGGGGTCGAACGGGCCGAACTCTCCGAAGTCGTCGCCCGGGCGGCCGACGCCATTCGCCGCGTCGCCGAGGTCGGAGCGTCGGCCGCCATGAACCTCGTCAACACCCGCACCGGCACCAAGAACTGAGGGCGGGTTTGGAGGCTCGCCAAAGCCGTGCTATGAGCGCAGCCCCTCGCTCGTGGGCACATCGTCCCACGGGCCCGCGTCGAAAGACGAGTCCAGGAGAACGACATTGAACGTGACCACGCCGCAGGCGGCCGAACGCGCGCCGACCCGCATCCGATCCAGAGAGTACGAGACAATCTACATTCTTCGCGCCGACATCGACGCCGACTCCGCCGAGCGCGTGCAAGCGCGCGTCAACGACGCGGTCGAGCGTGAGCGCGGCAAGCTCGTGAAGGTCGAGACCTGGGGCCGGCGCAAGCTCGCCTACCCGCTGAAGAAGCATCGCCGCGGAGTGTACGTCTACCTTCGGTACGTCGGCTCGGGAGGGCTCGTCGCCGAGGTCGAGCGCAACCTGAAGCTCCAAGACGCAGTCGTGAAGTACATGACCGTGCAGACGGCCGACGACGTCGACCTCGAGGCGCTTCAAATCGACCCGGAGGAGACCAAGCTGGGCAAGCTGGAGCCGCCGCCCGAAGAGGAGAAGGAAGAGTCTCGCGAGAAGCAGTTGGGCTTGGTCGATCTCGGACCCGACGCGCCCCGGGCGCCTCGTGTTCCGGAAGAAGAGTTCGAGGCCGCCGCGCCCGAGGAAGCCGAAGATGCCGCCGTGAAGCCCCCGAGTGCGGGCGGCGGGGAGGAGGTCTGAGCCATGGCAATGATGGACGACGATAGGGACATCGGCCGAGCCCCCGATCTGAACGCCGACGTCGGTCGTCGGCGCACCGGCAAGAAGCGCGTGTGCCGGTACTGCACCGACAAGGCGCTCGTCATCGACTACAAGGATCCTCAGGCGCTCAAGTACTTCATCACCGAGCGAGGGAAGATCGTCCCGCGCCGCATCAGCGGCAACTGCGCGCGCCACCAGCGCAAGGTGCAGCTCGCCGTCAAGCGAGCGCGCAACATCGCGCTCTTGCCCTTCACCGTCACCCACGCGAGCTGAGCGGAAGAGAGATAGCCATGCCCGCCAACATCCAGGTCGTCCTGCAGCAGGACGTCGAAAAAGTCGGCAAGAGCGGAGAACTCGTTCGTGTTCGACCCGGCTTCGCGCGAAATTACCTTTTACCGCGCCAGCTCGCCGTACCGGCGACGACCGCCGCCGTCCGTCGCGTCGAGCACGACAAGGTCGTGGCGCTCGCGAAGGCCGAGAAAGCAAAGAAGGAAAGTCGCGAGGTCGCCGACAAGCTAGGCGCACTTCGCGTGAAGATCACCCAAAAGGCCGGGGACGACGGCCGTCTCTTCGGTTCGGTAACTGCGAAGGATATCGAGGCCGCCGTCAAGGCGCTCGGAGTCACCATCGACCGAAAGCGCATTCAGCTCGCCGAGCCGATCAAGAGCGTCGGATCGTACGACGTCTCCGTGAAGCTGGTCTCGGACGTAGCCGCCACGCTCAAAGTGGAGGTCGCCGCACGAGCGTAGTTCCGCCTGACGACAAGTCGTGCGTCCAGCTCGACTGGAGCCGTCGGGTCCCTTATCTTGTTCGTGTATCGCGCGCCTCGGCCGATTCCTTCGGTCCGAGGCGCCGGTCATTTTGGGGTGCGAACTGTGGAAAAATTGCGAGTGATCGGGGGGCAAACGCAGGATTCGGTCGCCTTCAACGAGCGCGTTCCGCCGCACGATCTCGCGGTGGAAGCGGCGGTTCTGTCGGCCGTGATGCTCGACCCGCTCGCCCTCGACAAAGTGAACGAGTTCCTGAAGGCCGAGCACTTCTATTCCGAGGCGCATAGGCGAATCTTCGAGGCGTGCGTCGAGCTCAGCTCCGAAGGCAAGCCGGTGGACGTCGTCCAAGTGGCGACGTGGCTTCGAGATCGCGACCGGCTGGCCCAGGTCGGCGGAGTCGCCTACCTGACCGAGGTCCTCAACGCGGCTCCGGCCGTCGCCAACGTCGCTTCGTACGGCGCGACCATTCACGAAAAATGGCGTGTCCGTCAGCTCGTACTCACGTGCCAGCGGCTCACGGCGCAGGGATACGCGGGCTACGGCGACGCGCAGCAGTTCATCGATTCGGCCGAGCAGGCCGTCTACGACATCGCCCGAACGCGAGAGTCGAGCAGCGTCCGCACGCTCAAAGAGGTGATGCGCGAGACGTTCGAGCGCATCGACAAGGCAAACGCGCGCGGCGCGCGCATCACCGGGATCCCGACGGGCTTCGACCGGTACGATCGCATCACGAGTGGGCTCCACGACGGAGAGCTCACGATCGTCGCTGCGCGTCCCGGGATGGGCAAGACGAGCTTCGTCCTCAATGTGGCCGTCAACGTCGCGAGTCCGCAGCAGCTCGAGAGCGCGCGCGACCCCAACGAGCGCTGGGAGGAGCCGGGCTCCGGGGTCGCGGTTTTCTCGCTGGAGATGCCGAGAGAGCAAATCTGCAACCGTATGCTGTGCTCCGAGGCGAAGGTCGACGTGAGCCGGGTGCGCACGGGCATGCTGACTCCGAGCGACTGGAGCAAGCTGACGCAAGCGGCGACGCACTTGGCGAGCCTCAACGTGTGGATCGACGACACGCCGGCGCTGTCGATCCTGGAGCTTAGGTCGAAGGCGCGCCGGCTGCAGGCGGAGTTCGACCACGTCGACCCTGCGACCGGTCAAAAGAAACGGCGCATCGGGCTCGTCGTCGTCGACTACCTCCAGCTCATGAAGGGCCGCGACGGGCAACCATCGCGCGAGCAGGAGATCAGCGAAATCTCCCGCGGCCTCAAGCAGCTCGCCAAAGAGCTGAGCCTTCCGGTCATCGCCCTCAGTCAGCTCAATCGCGCGGTCGAGACCCGCGGCGAGAAGAGCAAGCGGCCGCAGCTCTCGGACCTGCGCGAATCGGGCGCCATCGAACAGGACGCCGACAACATCTGCTTTATTTATCGCGACGACTATTACAACAAGGAAACGGCCGACCGGAACGTTGCCGAGCTAATCGTCGCCAAGCAACGAAACGGGCCCACCGACACGGTCCGCGTACGCTTCGACGCGCAGTACACCCGCTTCGACAACCTCGCGGACGGCGAGTACGAAGGAAATGCCTGAACCCCTCGACCAGCTCGTGATGTCGCGGCACGTCCTCGTCGTCGTGGGGGCGGGCGGAGTCGGCAAGACGACGACGGCGGCCGCGCTCGGAGTCGCCGCGGCGCGGCGGGGGCGGCGGGTCTTGTGTCTCACCATCGACCCGGCGAAGCGCCTCGCCCAAGCGCTGGGGCTCGAGAGTATGAAGGGCGAAGAGCAGCTCGTCGCCGATCCGAATATCCCGGAGGGGACGTCTCCGCGCGGTTCGCTGACCGCGATGATGCTCGATTCGAGCGCGACGTTCGACGAGCTCGTTCTCAAGTATTCACCTTCGCCGGAGCGGGCGAGAAAGCTCCTCGGCAACAAGCTTTACCAATACGTGTCCCGGTCGCTCGCGGGCACGCAAGAGTACATGGCGATGGAGAAGCTCGTCTCGGTCCAGAAGGACCCCCGCTTCGACCTGGTCATCCTCGACACGCCCCCGACGACGAACGCGCTCGACTTTCTCGACGCTCCCGAGCGCCTCGTCGAAGCGCTCGACTCCGCGGCGATTCGATGGTTCGTCCAGGCGTTCCAATCCACGGGAAAGCTGTCGCTGAACCTGCTGGCTCGATCGGCCGTGGTGGTCCTTCGGGGCCTTGGCCGCATCACCGGCGGCAGCTTTCTCGAGGCGATGGCGGAGTTCATCACCGAGCTGAACGACCTCTTCGGCGGATTCCGTGAGCGCGCGAAGATCGTCGAAGCGGCGCTGCGCTCGCCCGAAGTCTCTTTCGTCCTGGCCACGAGCCCGGCGCCGATGAGCATCCAGGAGGTCGTCTTCTTCAGCGATCGACTCGAAGCGTCGCAAATGCCGCGCGGGGCGTTCGTCGTGAATCGATTCCGCCTTCCTCCCCCCTTGGCTGACGCTGCTCCAACCGAGGAGGAGGTCGCGACCGCCGTCTCCGCCCGCGGACTCGCGCTCGACGAGGATGCACCGGCGCGCCTGGTCCATGCGCACGCCGATGCCGTCCGCCTTGCGGACCTCGACGCGATGCACGTCCGTGCGCTCGAGGGACGCGTCCAAGGCAAGGTGCCCGTCGTGCGCATCCCCGAGCTGTCGAGCGACGTGCACGACCTCGAAGGACTCGGGAAGCTCTCGGCGATGTTGATGGGCGGCGGGGTCTGAGGAGCCGGTGGTTCGAGCGAAAGTTCGCGCGAGAACTTGGCCGCGAGGAGCCGGCCCCCCCTACGATCCGACTTCGACGGCCCGCATCCCGCTTTGGGGCGTGGTCGAATCGTCTGGAGGAGGCCCTCATGTTCGCCACGCTCGTACCCGCCCAGCAGCGCCGTGCGCTTCGCCGCGGTGTTCGCGTCGACTGCCAGGTTGTCCGGGAGCGTGATTTCGCGCTGGTCGGAAGATGCGGCCTGGATCTTTCCCCCTTTGGGATGCTCGTTTTGGCGGAAAAGCCAGTCATCACCGGCGAGGCGCTGCTCGTGGCGTTTCGGTTGCCGCGAAGCACGTGGTGGTTCGACGCCGAGGCCACCGTCGCCCGCGTGGTGCACGGACGCCGGCCCGGCGACCACGGACGCTGCGTCGGCCTCGAGTTCGACGGCCTCGACGGCGCTCTGCAATACTTCTTGCACACGACGCTCCAAGGTGTGCCGCCGCCCGTCCCCCGGCGCGACGCGCGGATCGACTACGCGGCGAGCGTGGAACGCGCGCTCTCGTGAGCAACTTGGCCCTCCCCGAACCGCTCCCCTTACGATTCTGAATCGAGGAGGGTCTCCCATGGCAAACGTCGCGTATTCCCTGCGCCTGCTCACCCCTTCGCTCACGCGCGCCGCGTGCGGGCATCTCCCTCCGAATCGACGCGGAGAGATGCGCCGCGCGCTCCGCCTCGGATGCCAGGTCCGGCGCAGAAACGGCCGCTTGGTCGCCGACCGAACCCTGGACCTCTCTCCGCAGGGCGTGCTCGTTCGTTCGGACGAGCTCCTGGAGGACGGGGCCGAATTGGTCGTGAGCTTCCAAGCCACCGAGCTTTCCCTATGGTTCGACACGCGCGCCACGCTCCGGCGCACGGTGGAAGGACGCCGACCGGGCGATCACGGGCGGGCCCTCGGCCTGCACTTCGAGTCGCTGCCCGCCGTCGCGAGACTCATCCTGCGCGGCCACCTCGGCAGGGCCCCTCAAACCGTGCCGCAGCGCCAGCCCCCGCCCGAGCTCTCTCGCCGTCGGCGTGAGTTCGACTACGCCGAGGCCGTGCGGCAGATCATGCTCCAGGGCTAGACAGTTAGAGTCAATCGCGCGCGGCGCGGAGGGTCTTTTCCATGTTCGTGGCCGCGATGAGGCAGCGTCGCATCAGCTCGTCGGCCGCTACTTCGACGAACGCGGTCATGCGCGCGACTTCCGCGAGCTGCGCGGAGAGCGAAGTCGAATCTTTGGTCCGAAGCGCGTCGACGACGAGGGGCGTCGCGATCCTGACGAACGCCGTGGCACGATGCAAGAGCGGGACGTCCGGCGACGACAAGGGCGGCGTGTCGATCGCCGCGCCGATCTCCAGCGGAAGCTGGTGGCGCCGGAGGAGTCGCGCACCCACCGAGCGGGTCGTGATGCCGTAGCGCCGGACTTCGAGCGCGTCGCGGGCCGTGACGGTTTCGGGCGCCCAGCGCCCTCCGTTGTTCTTGACGGTGCGTTGCCACACCTCGACGTAGCCGGGTCCGTCGACGGCGAGGCACGCGAGCGCACCGACTTCGCAGAGCAGCCCGCAGATATGAGGCAGCCCGCGCGCGACCCCAGGGCTCGGCGGCGCGATCAGCTCGGCGATGGCGCCGGAGACGGCACTCGTCCGATGTAGGTCCAGCGAGAGCTCGTCGCGCGTCGCGAACGCGGCCATGAGCGCCATCGCTCCGGCCATCATCCGGAGCTCTTCGAGCCCCACGGAGACCAGCGCCTGTCGGAGGTCGCGCACCGGCTCGGCCCCCGTCGGCCGGAAGGCCGCGCTGTTCGCGACACGGAGCACCTGGGTGGCGAGGGCGGGATCGCACTGGACCGCTGCGGCGATGGAGTCGACCGGGGCCCGTTCGTCGTTGACGAGGAGCATCAGGCGTTGCGCCGTCGCTGGAAAAGGGCAGATGTCGACCACGCGATCGAGCAGCACGTTGGCGTTCGGGAAGGGACGTTCGAGATCGCCCATGCTTGATCAGGATACCGCTTGTCGCGGCCCATCGCTGCTTGGATTTTGGACGAGTGTCCCCCCGCGGAACGTTGACCCGCGCAGCCCTCATGTGCTTCTGATGTCGGCGAAAACCACATGACCCGCCCTACTGCCCTTGTCCTCCTCTCCGCTCTCGCCAACGCTGCGTGCGGGTCCGCTCCGCCGCCCGCGACGTCCTCTCCGGCGCAGGCCGGCGCCGCTCTGCCCCCTCCGGCCGGGGCTTCTGCCGCTGCGAGCGCCGCGCAGCCCCCTCCGTCGCTGCCGCCGCCGGTGGGCGCCGCGGAGGCGAAGCCGCGAGTACAGGTCGTTCCTCCCTCGCCCGAGGGTAATCCGTTTGCGGGGGCGCGCTTCTACATCGACCCGGGGTACGTCGCGAAGGTCGAGTCTTCCGTCAAGGAGTCGCCGTCGGACGCCGCACTTCTGAAGAAGGTGGAAGCGTTCCCGACTGCGGTCTGGATCGATTCGATCAAGAAGGCGGGCACCGTGTCGAAGACGCTGGACGACGCGATGGCCCAGGAGAAAAAGGGAGGCCAGCCCGTCGTGACCGTCTTCGCCGTCTACGACATGCCCGACCGCGACTGTGCCGCAGTGGCCTCGAACGGGGAGCTCACGGTCGCGAACGGCGGCGAGAAGCGGTACCAAAAAGAATTCATCGACAAGATCGCCGCGGCGTTCAAGGCGCATCCCAAGCAGCGCATCGCCGTCGTCGTGGAACCGGACTCCCTGCCGAATAGTGCGACGAACCTCAGCGTGCCCAAGTGCGCCGCGGCGGAGCCCGCGTACAGGCACTCCGTCGCGTACGCAGTCAAGACGCTCGCGATGCCGAACGTGAGCCTGTACCTGGACGCGGCGCACGCGGGGTGGCTCGGCTGGTCGAAGAACCGCGAGAAGATCGCGAAGATATTCGCCGACGTGCTCGCCGAAGCAGGGGGTGCCGACAAGATTCGCGGCTTCGCGACCAACGTGTCCAATTACGACACGCTCACACCCGGCGATCTGCCGAAACTCGAGCCGACCGACCCGTGCCCCGACGAGCTCACGTACGTGAAGATTCTCGACGCGTCGCTGACGGAGGCGGGCATTTCGGGAAAGGCCTTCCTCATCGACACCAGTCGCAACGGCCGGGCAGGGATCCGTACGAAGTCGGGAAGCTGGTGCAACGTGAAGGGGGCCGGCCTGGGAGAGCGTCCGCAGGTCTCGCCGGCCCCGATGGTGGACGCCTACTTCTGGATTAAGCCGCCGGGCGAAGCGGACGGCGGCTCCGACCCCTCGAAGCCTGGTTTCGACGAAAGCTGCGGTCCCAAGTCGCCCGACAGCGAGCCGGGTTCGCCCCGGGCCGGGGCCTGGTTCGGAAAGTATCTCATCGAACTCGCCAAGAACGCGAACCCGCCGCTCTGACGGGGCGCCGCCTCCGAAACACGCCGGAAAAAGGCTCGATACAAATCGGGGCGCGCTCGGGTGCCACGGTCCGTCCGTGAGCACCCTCCCGATGGATGAGCGTCTGATCCAAACGAAGCGCAAGTTCGTCAGCCCGCCGGCGCGACACCCCACACGGGTGGATCCCGAGCAATTCCGCAAAGATCTGCTCGATCACCTCCTCTATACGTGCGTCAAAGAACGGCCCGACGCAGGCGTCGTGGACGTGTACCGGGCGATGGCGCACACCGTTCGGGATCGGCTCGTGCAACGTTGGCTCTCGACGCAGCGGACGTATGTCGAGCGCGACGTCAAACGTGTCCACTATCTCTCGTCGGAATTTCTGACCGGGCGAAGCCTGGGCTTGTGTCTGGTGAACCTGGGGCTCTACGGGGTGGCTGAGCAGCTCGTGACGGAGTGGGGGTACGATCTCGGCGACGTTCTCGATGCCGAAGGAGATCCCGGCCTCGGAAACGGAGGGCTCGGCCGGCTGGCCGCATGCTTCATGGACTCGCTCGCGACCTTGGAGCTTCCGGCGGTCGGGTACGGGATCCGGTACGAGTTCGGCATCTTCGAGCAGCGCATCGAAAACGGGCAGCAGCTCGAAAACTCGGACAACTGGCTCCAGTACGGCAATCCGTGGGAGCTCCCTCGGCACGACCGCATGCAAGTGGTGCGGCTCTACGGAACCACCGAAACGCGAAAAGACGCGAGCGGAAGACTCGTCGTCGACTGGATCGGGACGCGGATCGTGTACGGGGTGCCGTACGATTCGTTCATCGTCGGCCACGAGACGGACACGGTCAACACGCTCCGGCTCTGGTCGGCGCGCGCGTCCCGCGACTTCGACCTGCGACTCTTCAACGAGGGCGATTACTTGCGCGCCGTGGAGGAGAAGGTCGAAGTCGAGAACATCTCGAAGGTGCTCTACCCGAACGATCACACCGAGCACGGCAAGGAGCTGCGGCTAAAGCAGCAGTACTTCTTCGTGGCGTGCTCGATTGCCGACATCGTTTCCGAGTTCAAGAAGCGCCACAAAGACTTCCGGCTTCTCCCGGATCGCGCCGCGATCCAGCTGAACGACACCCACCCGGCCATCGCGGTCGCAGAGCTGATGCGGGTTCTCGTCGACGAAGAGAGCGTCGACTGGGAAGTGGCGTGGGACATCACGCAGCGCACGATTGCGTACACGAACCACACGCTTCTGCCGGAGGCGCTCGAAAAGTGGCCGGTGTCGATGTTTCGCCGGGTCCTGCCGCGCCATCTGATGATTATCTTCGAGATCAATCACCGCTTCATGCGCCAGGTCAGCACGCACTGGCCGGCGGATCCGTCGCGCATGGCGCGGATGTCGATCATCGAAGAGGGGCCGGTCCAGCAGATCCGGATGGCCCATCTCGCGGTGGTCGGGTCGCACAGCATCAACGGCGTGGCCCGCCTGCACACGGAGCTCATCAAGCGGGAGCTACTGCCCGACTTTTGGGAGATGTTCCCGGAGCGCTTCAACAACAAGACGAACGGGGTGACCCCTCGGCGCTGGCTTCTCTACTCGAACCCGGCCCTCGCGAGGCTCCTCTCGGACCGCCTCGGGCCCAATTGGATCGATCGCGACCTCGCCCTCCTCGCGCACTTGTCCAAGCACGCAGAGGACGAGAGTCTTCTCGAGGCGCTGAGCGAGATCAAGCGCGACAACAAGCGCGTGCTCGCGGCGCTTCTCTTCCGGATCACCGGGATATCGGTCGATCCGGAAGCCATGTTCGTGGTTCAGATCAAGCGCATTCACGAATACAAGCGACAGCTGCTCGCTTGTCTCGAAATCATCGCCCAGTACTGGCGTTTGAAGAGCACGCCGGCCGACGCGTCGGAGACGCCGCGCGTGTACATTTTCGCCGGAAAGGCGGCCGCGGGCTACACCGTGGCCAAGACGCACATTCGCCTCATCAACGACATCGCCGATGTCGTCAACGGCGATCCGGCGACGCGCGACCGTTTGAAGGTGGTGTTCGTCCCGAACTACGGCGTCTCGCTTGCTCAAGTCATCATCCCCGCGGCGGACGTGTCGCTGCAGATCTCGCAAGCCGGCAAGGAGGCTTCCGGGACGAGCAACATGAAGCTCGCGCTGAACGGAGCGCTCACGGTCGGGACGCTCGACGGCGCGAACGTCGAGCTTCGCGACGCGGCGGGACCCGAGAACTTTTTTCTGTGCGGACTCACGGTGGACCAGGTTCGCGATCTCTGGCGCGTCGGCTACGACCCGGGACGCTTCATTGCGCAGAGCCCGGATCTCGCGAAGGCGATCGAACTCCTCGAGACCGGCTTTTTCTGCATCGGAGATCGCGAGCGATACGCGTCGGTGATCCAGACGCTCAGGCACAACGACCAATACATGGTGTGCGCGGACTTCGACTCCTATTCGTCCGCGATGAAGGAGGCGGCCCTTCTCTATCGGTCCCCGAGAGAGTGGGCTCGGCGCTCGCTCTTCAACGTCGTGGGCGCGAGCGCCTTCTCGAGCGATGCGACGATCAGCGCGTACGCTCGCGAAATCTGGGGCATCGTCCCGGTGAAGGCAGAGATCGGCGAGCGTGTCGCGGCGCCGGCGCGCGTCGCGGCAAACGAGTGACACGCCTGCGCTCCGCCGCCCCTCACATGCGTTCGGGCACTTCGATTCCCAGGAGATCCAGCCCGTGCGCGAGCACCCGCGCGGTGAGGCTGGAGAGGGATATTCGGGAGTCTCGCTCCGATTCGCTCGACGCCTTCAAGACCGGACAGGCCTCGTAGAACGCGGAGAACGCGGTCGAAAGGCCGTAGAGATACGTGCACAGGCGGTGAGGCTGGAGCGTCGCCGCGACGTCGTGCACGACGGTCCCGAACCCGAGGATCTCGAGGCCGAGGGCGCGCTCCGCCGGCTCTCGGAGCGTGATGGGTCCGAATTCGGTGGGGCTGACGTCGCCCCGCCGGAAGATCGATGAAATGCGGGCGTGCGCGTATTGGAGATACGGGGCGGTGTTCCCGTCGAAGGCGAGCATTCGCGACCAGTCGAACATGTAGTCTTTGATGCGATCGCTCGAGAGGTCGGCGTACTTGACCGCGCCGATTCCGACTGCGCGCGCAACGGCGGCGCGCGCCCCTTCGTCGAGCGACGGATTCTTCTCGGTGACGATCGCCAGGGCTCGTTCTTTCGCCTCGTCGAGGAGGTCGATGAGCCGCACCGACTCTCCGCTCCGCGTCTTGAACATTTTTCGGTCGGGGCCGAGGACGGATCCGAACGCCACGTGCTCGGCGCGCGCGGGAGGGACGAGCCAGCCGGCCATCTCCGCGGTCTTGAAGACCATGGCAAGATGCTGGCTCTGCGGAGCGCCTACGACGTAGATGACTCGCTGCGCGCCGAGCGTAGCGACGCGGTAGCGAATCGCGGCGAGGTCGGTCGTCGCGTAGCCGTATCCGCCGTCTTGCTTGCGAACGATGAGGGGGAGAGGTTCGCTGTCGCGGCCCGGAAAGCCGGGCGGAAACACGCAAAGCGCGCCGTCGCTGAGACTCGTGAGGCCCTTGCGCTCGAGCTCGGCCACGACCTCGGGAAGCATCGGGTTATAGAGGCTCTCGCCGGCGATATCGCGGTCGGTGAGCTTGACGGAAAGCGCGTCGTAAATCGCGGCGAAGTACCGCTTCGACGCGTCGACCAGCGTGCGCCACTGCGCCAGGGTGGTTTCGTCGCCGCCCTGAAGGAGGACGACGCGCCGCCGGGCGCGCTCGGCGAAGCCCGGATCGGTGTCGAACTTCGCCCGAGCCTGTCGATAGAACGCGCTGAGATCGGTGATGGAGGGCTCATCCTTCCCGCCGTCGTCTGCGGCGGCTCCGATGTCGAGCAGGTGCTCGATTAGCATCCCGAATGGCGTGCCCCAGTCGCCGAGGTGATTCTGACGAATCACGCGGTGACCGACGTCCTCGAGCACGCGCGAGAGGGCGTCGCCGATGATCGTGCTCCGGAGATTGCCGACGTGCATCTCTTTCGCGACATTCGGCGATGAATAATCGATGACGACCGTCTCGCGTACGGCGGCGGGGGATACGCCGAGGCGCGAATCGCGCACGAGCTGACTCACCGATTCGGACAGGAAATTCGCGTCGAGCGTGAGGTTGATGAAACCCGGACCGGCGATCTCGACGTGCTGGACCATGTGGGCGACGTCGAGGTGTTGGACGATCGCGGAAGCGACGTCGCGCGGACGGCCGCCCACGACTTTGCAGAGGGCCAGCGCCACGTTCGCCTGGTAGTCGGCACGGTCGGAGCGGCGGAGCGCGGGGTCGAAGTGCTCGTGCTCGGGACCGAACGCGCGAGCAATGGCGGCACGGAAGGGGGAGACGAGCGCGAGGAGCGGATCGGCCATCGAGGAATCCATGGCACCTAGCTCGCTTCGCGCCCCAGGGCTAGCCCGCCTGACTCCGCCCCGAGCCGTCCCCTCGTAGAGTAGTAGAGAACGTGAGAGAAGAGCGCGTAGAGCGCGATCGGTCGTGTCGGCGCGCGGCTCGCGTGCTACCCCACGGCCCGAGCGGGGAGCCGTCGATCGTGCTCCTCTCCGTGCATGCCTGCGCTCTCCGCCCAGCACCTCCGAAAAGCGTTCGGTCCGCAAGTCGTTCTCGACGACGCCACGTTCGCGCTTGCGCGCGGCGAAAAGGTCGGGCTCATCGGCGCGAACGGCGCGGGTAAGTCGACGCTCGCGAAGATCCTCGCCGGACTCGAGACGCCCGACGGCGGAACGCTGAGCGTGCGCCGGGGGCTCTCGGTGCGATACCTTGCCCAGGAGCCCGAGATCGACGCGGATGCGAGCGCCCGCTCGGTGGTGGAAGATGCTCTGACCGCCTGGCGCGAAGCGTCGTCGCGTCACGCGTCGGTGACGGCGAAGCTCGCGCTGGAGACGGACCCTGCCCGCCACGAGGCCCTCTTGGCCGAACAAGCAGAGCTCGACGAGTCCATCGTCCGGCTGGGCGGTTGGGAACGCGGGCACGAGGCCCTCGGATTTCTCGACAAGCTGGGCGTACGCGACGTCGATCGTCCATGCGGGCTCCGGAGCGGCGGAGAGCGACGCCGGATCGCCCTCGCGCAGCTGCTCGTCGCGAGCCCGGACATCGCAATCCTGGACGAGCCGACCAACCACCTCGACGCCGACACGGCCGCTTGGCTGGAAGAGCTCCTCGACCGCCGGTTCCGGGGTGCCCTCGTTCTCGTGACCCACGACCGGTATTTCCTCGATGCCGTGGCGAGCCGCATCGTGGAGCTCGAGCGGGGAAAGCTCGTCTCCTACGAAGGGGGATACGGCGACTATCTCGACAAGAAGGCCGAGCTTCTCGCGCACGAAGAGCGCGTCGAGCAAAACCGGAAAAACGCCCTTCGCCGCGAGCGCGAATGGCTGGCGCGCGGCCCCAAGGCGAGGAGTACCAAGCAAAAAGCGCGCATTCAGCGGGCGGTCGCCCTCGAAGCCGCGACCCCGGCGACGGCTGGAAGGCCGGGCGAAGTGACGCTCGTCACCGGGTCCGCGCCGCAGCAGGGTAAGACCGTGCTCGAGCTTCGCGGTCTGCAAGTCGCCGCGACCGCCGCTGCCAGAGACGCGCATGCGTTGAACGCGCCCTTCGATCTCATCGTCACCGCGGGCGAACGAATCGGGATCGTCGGACCGAACGGCGCCGGCAAGACGACCCTTCTTCGGGCGATCCTCGCGGCGGTCGAAGAGTCCCGGGGCGGAGAACGACCCGAAGACGCGCCTGTCCTGGTCGCCGGGTCGATCGTCGTCGGCAAGAACACCCGGGTGGCGTACCTCGACCAGGCGCGAGCGGGGCTCGACGACACCAAGTCCATTTTCGACGACGTTCGCGGAGAGAGCGGGGGCACGACCGTGCACCTCGGAGTCCGGGGGCGGGAAGCGATGGATCTACGGAGCTACTTGGAGCTCTTCCTCTTCGACCCGAATAAGCAGCGGCAGAAGGTTGCGTCGCTGTCCGGTGGCGAGCGGGCGCGGGTCGCGCTCGCGAAGATGCTGCGGGGAGAGGGAAACCTCCTCGTGCTCGACGAACCCACCAACGATCTCGATCTGCCGACGCTGACGGCGCTCGAAGGGCTTCTCGAAGACTACGAGGGGTCCGCCATCGTCGTGACCCATGACCGGGCGTTTCTGGATCGCATTGCGACTGCGATTCTTGCTTTCGAATGGGACCCCGGGCGGGCCCCTGGCGACCGCGAGGGCGTCCGCGACCGCGTGGCCACCGTCACCCGATACGCCGGGGGCTACCAAGATTACGTCACCCAAAGGGCCGATCGGTCGGAAGCCAAGAAAGCGCCCGCACCGGTTGCCGCGATCGCCGCTCCAAAGCCCCCTCCAAAAGACGAGGCCAAGCGAGGACTCACCTATGCCGAGCGGATTGAGCTGGGCGGGATCGTCCCGGCCGTCGACGAGGCCGACAAGCGTGTCCACGAGCTCGAGGCCGAGCTAGCCGACCCGGCTCTCTATGCAAAAAGAGGCCACGACGTCGCCGATCTAAAGGCGCGCCTCGAAGGAGCGAGGGCCGAAGCGGCCCGGCTCATGGCGCGGTGGGAAGCGCTGGAAGCGAAGCGCTAAGGCCGGGCTCGCGAAGGCCGGCGAAGGCGCGGGCCGGCATGTTAACGAGGGCAAGTCAACCGGGGCAAGTCAAGTCCAAGTCAAGGAGGGCAAACCAGCGAGGGCAAGGCAAAGAGAAGAGCAACGTCGCTCCGTTGACTTGAACAAGAGAGCAGCCTACCGTGGGAGTATTGGGCGATACGTTTGAACAGCCCGTTTCAGGGGAGTCCCAATGCAAAACATGGTCGTGGTGCAAGCAGCGGTCGACGGCGTGCTGGCCATTGCGGTGTTGAAGGGGGACCGGGTGACCATCCTCACCGACTTGGCCGGGCCCTTCGCAGAAGTGGCGGCCGGGCGATGGGAAGCCGGGCGACTTCAGTGCTCTGCGTGGCTCGGCCGTGACGAAGAGCATAGCGCGATGGTGCACGCTGCGATTGAGAAGGCGCTCGCCGCCCGCACGTCGCTGCGATCGAGCAAAACTCTGTCGCTCTTTGGCGACAACGGTTCCGTCGCGTCTTCGGTCCCCGGCAAAGCACTGTAGGCCCACGCGGCGACCGGCAACGCAGCCGAACCGCTGACCGGCAGCGCACCGCCGACCGGCAGGCCCCCGCGGCCACACCCCCCCCGGATACCACGCGATCGGAAGAGCGGGTATTACATCCGGTTGCACCCCATAAGCTCCGCCCCGTCAGTCGAGGATAGCCAGGAGATCGTCGCGGGTGATGCCGCTTCCCTGGCTCGCGGATCCGGCGGCGGCTCCGAGCGCGATATCCGCCAGTGTGCGCTTCTTCTCCTGCAAGGCGAAAATACGCTCCTCGACCGTATCTTTGGCGATCATGCGGTAGACCATGACCGGCCGATCCTGGCCGATGCGATGCGCACGGTCGGCCGCTTGGTCTTCGACCGTCGGGTTCCACCATGGGTCGAGCAGAAAGACGTGGTCCGCGGCGGTGAGATTCAGACCCGTCCCACCCGCCTTGAGCGACACGAGCATCACGGGCGGTCCCGCTTCGCTTTGAAACTCGGCGACGACCGCCGCGCGGTCCCGCGTCGAGCCGTCGAGGCGCACGAAAGGGATGCTCGCAGCGTTCAAATGGGGCTCCACGAGAGCCAAGAGCCCTGTCCACTGCGAGAAAACGAGCGCCTTGTGTCCGTCGGCGATGGCTTCGCTCAGGGCCTCGAGCAAGCGCTCGACTTTCGACGAAGTGGCCGCTTCTTGCCCCGGAAGGAGCGACGGATGGCAGGCCGCCTGGCGCAGGCGCAGGAGGGCTTCCAGCACCGCGAGAACACCTCCGCCCTGTGCGAGCTTCGTCACGATGTCCTTCCGGGTCGCCACCCGCACCGAGTCGTAGATGGCGCGCTCCACCTCGTCGAGTTCGACGTGGAGTATCGAGTCGGTGCGCGGGGGCAGCTCGGGCAGCACTTCACGCTTCATGCGCCGGAGTACGAAAGGCCGAATCTTGGCGTGCAGCCGCGCGACGGCGGACGCGTCCCCGTTTGCGATCGGGCTCGCGTAGCGTTCTTGAAAGTCGCTCCGGCCACCCAAGAGTCCTGGGTTGGCGAAGTGCATCACGCTCCAAAGCTCCTCGAGACGGTTCTCGATCGGAGTGCCGCTGAGCGCGACCCGAAACGCCCCGTGCAGAAGGTAGGCGGCGCGCGCGGTCTGGCTCGTATCGTTCTTGATGGCCTGCGCCTCGTCGAGCACGATGGTGTCCCAGGATTGCGTGGCCAGTCGGTCCACGTCGATTCGAAGCACGGCGTAGGTGGTCAGCGTCACGTCCGCGTCCAGATCGAGCTCGCGTTTCGCGCCGTGGTAGATGGCCGTGCGCAGCCCTGGACGAAAGCGGGCGATTTCGTCGACCCAGTTGTAGACGACGCTCTTCGGGCAAATGACGAGCGAGCGACCGCGCAGGGCGCAGATCGTTTGCAGCGTCTTTCCGAGACCCATGTCGTCGGCGAGGACGGCGCCGAGCTCCGCGTCGCGGAGAAACGCCAGCCAATCGTAGCCGTGCTCCTGATACGTACGCAGATGGGCCGTGACGCCATCGGGCAGTTGGGCGCGAGGAATCCCGTCGAAGCCCTCTACGAGGGGCGCGAGTTTGTCCAAGCCGAGCGGCTTCGGCGAGCCAAGCGCGTCCCATAGAGCGCCGAGTTCGGGAAGGGCGGCACGATGTAGCTTTCCTTGTTCGTCGCGCGCCGCGAGGAGGTCGGCGACCCGATGACCGTGACGCTCGAGCCAGTCCGCCGGAAGCGGCGCCCAGCCGCCTCCGTCGAGCGGCACGAGATCAAGTCCGTCTCGCCATGCTCGGATCACGGTGGCGGCGTCGGCGCGCTTCGGCGGCTCGCCCGACTCGGGATCGGTCTCGCACTCGAACGTGACGTCGAGCACGCCTCCTTCGAAATCGAGGCGCGCGAGAAGCGGCCGGCGGTCGAAGATCGCGGCGTGGGCATCGTCGCCGCTGCGCTCCTGCCATCCGCGTAGCTTGGCCGCAAAGCGGATGGCCTCGACCCCATCGAGGTCCACCCGGCGCCCTGGGACGAGGTTGAGCTCATCGCGCAGTCGCCGCAAGAGCGACCGCTCTTCCTCCACCTGCCGAACGGGTACGTCGCTTCCGAGGAGCACGATTTCGTCGCCATCGACGCGCGCCATCGGCGGGTCGCCGTACACGAGCGCCGGAAGGATGGAGAGGGTGTGCCCTTGGTGGGCCAAGTCCATCGCGATGCGGGGCCGGGCTCCGACCTTCTTCCGGGGAAGGAGCTTGGTCATCAACACGACGGCGAGCTTCTTCTCGAGCTCCGGAAGGACGGAGGTCACGAGCTCGGTCTGCTGGGACCGACTGAACGTGCGCGACAAGGGGAGCCGCTCCAGGAATTCGCCGGTGGTGGCCGTTTCCCCGAGAGGACGAAGCACGTCGCCACACTTCGCGACCCCCATTGCGATGACTTCGCTCACGCTCGGGTCGCGCTCGATCCGCAAGACGAAACCGCCCCCTGGCGCGTCTTCGACGATCGCCCGCGGGAGAAGCGGGTCGCTCGAGAGTCGCACCCGTTCACCCGCGTAGCGCACTTCGGCGCCCGTGAGCGCGCCGAAGATGTCGGCCACGCGGGCCAAGGGCACGATTTCCCGCGCCGGAAACCCCAATATCCGGTCGACCCGCAAGTCGTCGTGCGTCGGGGTGAGTCCCGCGGGGAGCCGCCCGCGCGCGAGGTCCGAAGAAAGGGCGCTCGTCAGCCGCTCTTCCCGCCCGTCGCCGTGCACGATGAATCGGGCGAGCGTCAGAATCTTTCCTTTGGTGCCCAGTCGATACTCGAGCCGAGCCGGCACCTCCGCGGGTGCTGCCGCCAGTCCGTCCGCGCCTGCGGCCGCGGCCGAGATGACCGCTGCGGCGACGTGGGCGCACGGGTCGACTCGGCCCCCGCAATCGCAGGACCACTCGAGTGACTCGAGGTACAGCGTGACCGTAGGCGCGATCGCGTGTCCGGGCGCACGGACGCGAAGCGTCAGCTCCCCCGTTCCGGTCGAGACGAGTGAAACGGCGTTCTCGCGTGCGAGCTTCACACCTTGCGACCAAACGGCCGACAGGCTCGCTTTCCGCGCGGAGTCAAGGAGTCGCTGCATCGTGCATCGTGAACGTGAGGGCCTGTTCCTACTCCACCGGCGGGCCAGTGACGAGATCGAGACGGGGTCGTCGGAGCGGGGCCATGAAGCCACGGCTCACCTGGAACCTCGAGCGGAAGCGCTGTCGCGGCGAGACAGCTAGACTCCACAGAAACGTGGAGCTCTTGCACGATCAGCGCGCAAAGAACGAGAGCGCTCGCGGGTCAGATGGAGTAGCATAGGCCAATGAGTGGAGCTGCACCGAGCGATCGCGACTTTCTCGTCCTCGAAGGAACAGTGACGAAGTGCAGTCGTGGCGGCTTTTACACCGTAGAGTACGTCTCCGGTGCGCATCGCGGAACCGTTCTCGCCAAGCGTAGCGGCCGGTTGAACGTCCATCGCATCCGGCTGACGGAAGGGGACCGAGTTCGGCTCGAGGTGAGTCCCTACGATACGACGCGCGGTCGTATCACGCGGCGCCTCTGAGCGACGCCCGCCGCGTTCAATATCGAGAGCCGACGGCCAGACCGCCTTCGGAGTCGTTCGTCTCGCCGGTTTTTTCGTTCGAGCTTTCGTCCGGGCGATCGACGACGAGCATCGGTCCCGCGGTCGGCGGCTTGCGTCGGCCTGCCCTCGGTCGGGGCGAGGATTGGGGTGTCGACGACAAGACCAGCGCCGCGTCGTCTTTGGTCCGCCCACTTCGCGGAGTGCGCGGAAGGGCGATCGCCTGGAGACGCTCGGTCAGCGCGTCGTCGTTCTCGGCGTAGACGCGGGCGTACGCAACCGCGCGCTGCACCTGATCGAGCAGGATTTCCTGCCTCTCGTGAAGCGCGCAGCGCGCACTGTCGAGCGCCGCTTGGGCCGACGTCACGACGGCGGCGACGGCCTCCACGTCGGCCGCGGACCGTGCGAGGGTCTTGGCATCGAGGTCGGCAAAGCGCACCTCGGCAAGAGCGTTCTCGAATAGCTCGAGGGCAGCCCGAATGGGCGGGGCGACGGCATCCATGAGCTGAACATACTATCAGCGCACACTCGTTGCCCAGCCCTTTCTCCCCTTTCGGACCCGAAGAAGCGAAGTCGCTCCGTTCCCGTTGCGCATATGTCACAAGATGAGGGCGCTTAGCGTGGTCTCCTCCGCTGCCGCTCAACGCGCAAATCGTTTGCGCGTGCGGCCGAACACGGCGGAGCCATGCACCTTTTCGATACCAACATCGGGACCGGTCAATTCGTTCTCTTGATTGTCGCGCTGCTGATCGCGTGCGGCTTCGAGTTCGTGAACGGCTTTCATGACACCGCGAACGCGGTAGCCACCGTGATCTACACACGCTCCCTTCGCCCCTGGAAGGCCGTCATCATTTCGGGCGCCCTGAACCTTCTCGGCGTGTATCTCGGGGGCATCGCGGTGGCGATGAGCATCATCAAGCTCTTACCGGTCGAACTCCTCGCCGCGAGTGGGAGCGGCGCCGGCCTCGCGATGGTGCTCGCGCTCCTCGTCGCGGCGATCATGTGGAATCTCGGCACGTGGTGGCTCGGCCTGCCGGCTTCGAGCTCGCACACGCTGATCGGCGCGATCGTCGGCGTCGGCCTCGCCAACTCGCTCATGCCGAACCATGTCTTCGGGAGCGGCGTCAACTGGCACAAGGTCAGTGAAATCGGGCTCTCGCTCCTCATTTCTCCCGTCTTCGGGCTCGGGGCAGCCGCGCTCTTGCTCCTTTTGGCCAGAAATTACCTCCTCAAGTCCCCGGCGTTGCATCAGCCCGCCGATCCGAACAAAACGCCGCCCGGTTGGATCCGCGCGATCCTCATCGGGACGTGCAGCGGCGTGAGCTTCGCTCACGGGTCGAACGACGGACAGAAGGGGGTCGGCCTCATCATGTTGATCCTCATCGGGCTCTTGCCGGCCGACTATGCGCTGAACACGTCACTCGCCAAGGCGCAGATCCACGACGCGGTGCAGGTCGCCGAGCGGCTCGAGACCAACACCCGCGATGCGTTCGGCGGCGAGAACGGCCGGCTCGCGTCGACGGTCGACATGGCGGTACCGAAGACTCCAGCCGGAGCGGTCCTCACGGATCTCGGCGAGATCCGGGCCGCGCTGAATGGCAAAGAATCGATCCGGGACATCCCGGCCGACGCACGCTTCGACGTTCGATCCCGGATCATGCGCGTCGACAACGAGCTGGCCACGCTCGAGAAGGGTACGGGCGCGGCGGCGCTCTCCCCCGAGAGGCTGGCCGCGATTCAGAAGGACCGCAAGACTCTGCGCGCGTCGATCGACTACGCGCCTGGTTGGGTCATCGGACTCATCGCCTTTTCTCTGGGCATCGGAACGATGATCGGTTGGAAGCGCATCGTCGTGACCGTCGGCGAGAAGATCGGGAAGACGCACCTGACATACGCACAAGGTGCTTCGGCAGAGATCGTGGCCATGACGACGATCGGCCTCTCGGGGTCGTTCGGAATGCCGGTCAGCACGACACACGTGCTGTCCTCGGGCATCGCGGGGACCATGATCGCCCAGAAGTCGGGACTCCAGGGCTCGACGGTGCGCAACATCGCGCTCGCCTGGGTATTGACGCTGCCGGCGGCCACGCTCCTGGCCGGCTGCCTCTTTCTGCTCTTTCGCGCGCTCATCCCCGACGCGCACGCCGCAGCGACGACGCCGACGGTGCGCTTCGAGCAGGCCGGGGAGACGGCGGCCATCTTGCCCGTCTCCGTCAAGCCCCTGCGGCTGCACGGCTCCAACACGTTCGGCGCCGAGCTCGCGCCGTCGCTCGCGGCCGGCCTCCTTCAGCACATGGGCGCCAAAGACGTGGCTCGCACGAAGAATGCGGACGGACACGCGTGGGTCGTCTCCGGTACCGTGCCCGGGTCGGCGCAGCCCGTGGAGATCGACATCGACGCCGCGGGCTCTGGCACCGCGTTCGAGGACCTCGGCGCGGGCCGCAGCGATCTCGGCATGGCATCGCGCATGATCCGCCCCGAAGAGGCCGAGCGGTTGAAGCAAGCCGGACTCGGGGATTTGAGCGCTCCGCCGAACGAGAACGTGATCGGTCTCGACGGGGTCGCGGTCATCGTGAACGAGAGAAACGCGCTGCGTACTCTCTCGATCGACGACATCGCGCACATCTTCGACGGCGAAACCGCGAGCTGGCCGGCCGCCGCGGACGGCTCGTCGAGCCCCATCGAGGTGTATGCGCGCGACGACCGATCGGGAACCTACGACACCTTCAAAGCGCTCGTTTTGGGGGAGCATCCGCTGACCGCGAAGGCCAAGCGCTTCACCGACAGCGGGGAGCTCTCGGCCGCGGTGGCGGCCAATCCACAGGCGGTCGGTTTCGTGGGAATGTCTTTGGTCGGCCGTGCGAGCGCGGTCGCCGTGTCCAGCGGCGCCGGAGCGCTCTTCCCGACCCGATTCAGCGTCGGAAGCGAAGATTACCCCCTGACGCGACGACTCTATCTCTACGCGCCTTCGCCCTCCACCCATCCTCTGGCAAGGCCTTTCGTCGAGTTCGCCCTTTCGCCCGAGGGGCAAACTTTGGTCGCGGCGGCCGGCTTCGTGAACCTTTCGGCTCTCGCCAATGACTCGGACTCGTGCGCCGATTGTCCCGCGGACTACTCGGCGATCACACGTGGCGCCAGGCGACTGTCGCTTACGTTCCGCTTTCGGAGCGGACAGAGCGATCTCGACAGCCGTGCCGCGCAAGACATCGGACGGCTGGCCGCGGTTCTGCGCATGCAGCGCACCCCCGAGTTCATCTTGCTCGGCTTCTCGGACAATCAGGGCACGAGCGACGTGAAGAGCCACCTGTCGCGGGAGCGCGCCGACCGGGTCGCGCACGGACTCGATGCCTACGGTCTGCACGCATCGCTCGTCGAGGGGCTTGGCGACGAAAGGCCGGTGGCGGACAACGAGTCGCCGGGCGGACGAGACCGAAATCGGCGTGTCGAAGTCTGGGTGCGGCCGCAGACGGCCCTCGGCGCCGCCGCATCGCAAAAGGCGGCTCACTGAGCGGGCCCTCTCCGCTCCTCCCCGAAGGGCGGCCGCCTGCCGTGCTTTAATGCGCGGCACATTGCTGGCTCGGCTTCGTCTGCTCGTTACCCGACACGGGTTCGTTCTCCTCGTCTTGCTCTCGCTGGGCGGCTGCGGTGACGTGACCGAGCTCCTCGGCTTCATCGTCATCGACGCAGGGACCATCCAAGCCCAGGCCGACGGCGGGGGGGCTCCGGACGCGCAAGCCGAAGCTGGCGCAGACGCCGCGGCGCCCGATTCCGCCGCGGCGCCCGACTCTGGAATCGACGGCGGCGTGGAAGCGGGGAATTGCGACCTCACGAGGCCGTTCGGGCCTCCGGTCCTGCTCACGACTCTGGAGTCGGCCGCCACCGAAGGAGGTCTCCGGCTCTTGTCCGACGAGCTCACTGGGTTCTTCTGGAGTTCGCGGGCCGGCGGCCCGGGAGCGACCAACCTCTACGTCACCACCCGCTCGGATCTCGGCTCGCCGTTCGGAAACGTCAAACTGCTTAATGGCAACATCAACATGCCGAATTCGCTCACGATTGATCCCAGCAGCACGGGGGACGCCTCCACCCTCGTGTTCCGCGTCAAGACGGGGAAGGACGACGCCGGAATCGATGAGCTTTACTCGGCGGACCGTCCGGACGGGGGAGACTTTTCAGTCCGCACCGCACTCGCGGAGTTGAACGCGAATGCCACGAGCACCGTGCAACCGTTCATCCTGCCGGACGGATCGGAGATCTATTTTTCGTCGAGTCGCGCCGGCGACTACGACCTCTATCGAGCCGCGCGGAGCGGCGCAGGCTTCGCTGCTCCGACGGCGGTGACCGAGTTGAACGAGGGCGGGGGCGTCAACGAGGGGGACCCGGTCCTCTCTGCGGACGCTCTGACGATTCTTTTTTCTTCGACCAAAACCGGGGGACTCGGCGGCCAAGACATTTGGCTCGCCCAGCGAACCAGCAAGACCGCGATGTTTGCCAATGCGTTCGATCTTCGGGAGGTCAACTCGGGCGGGATCGACGCTCCGACCTGGCTCTCCGAAGACGCCTGCCGACTCTACTTGAGTAGCGATCGCGACGGGGCCGTCCACCTTTATCTCGCGACGCGGCCCTGAGCTCCCGTTCGAGCGATCGATTCACGGAGCGACCTCCATCAGACTATCGATTTCGTGGTGTGGACTACCCCCCGCCAGTCGGGCGCGCGCCCGAACGGACTCCGGGTCGTCGGGGGCCTTGGCCGCCCACGATCCCCCGTTTCCGAGGCACTGCCCGCGGTAGGTCTCGTCGCTCCCCACGGTCGCGAGGTCGTAGTAGTAGGCGACTGCGTCGAGGATCGGCGCGTGGTGTTCGTCTTTGTCCGACCGCGTGCAGGTGGCGAAGACCGGAAGGTCCTTGAAGGTCTTCGAGCAGCTCGATTTCAGGACGACGAAGCCCCTTTCCTGGAGATGCTTGTAGTCGATTGGCTTTGCGTCCCAGAACGTGACGTCGGCGCAATTGTCCGGGGTCTTCGGGCTCGAAAGCCGGGCGACCGAAATGGTCGAGTGCGGCGACGTCGTCGTCGGCACAGTCGCGGATGAAACCGGCTCGAACTCCCATTGCCGCTCGCTGTCACGACGCATCACGAGGGCGACGACTCCGAGGGCGACGAGGCCAGCGACACCGAGGGCAATGGTCTTTGCGGAGGGCATGGGAGATCGGAAGTCTACGCCAAGAGCGCCGAAGTGGGACGCCGCCGATCGGGCCGGAGAAAAAGGGGGAGAACTCCGTGCGGCGCGCCCCGTCGGGGCATGCTTGACTTCGGCGCTCCGGCGAGGCCATGACCGACGCGCCCATCATGACGAGGTCCGAGCCTCCTGGAGCGCGCGCGCTTCTCTCGCGAGACCGCTTCGCGCAGCTCCTCCAAGTCCTCCGCGAGGACGGCTTCCAGCTCGTCGGGCCGACCGTGCGAGACGGCGCGATCGTCCACGACTCGATCGCGGGCATCGAAGACCTGCCCGAGGGATGGACGGAGACCCAAGACGCCGGCACGTATCGCCTCCGCCGCCGCGACGACCGGGCGCTCTTCGGGTACTCGGTCGGCCCGCAGTCATGGAAGCCGTACTTCTTCGTCCCGACCCTCCGGCTCTGGCGCGCCCGCCGGAGCGACGGGTCGTTCGTCGTCCTCGAGAAGACGCGAAGTGCGCCTTTGCTCGCCCTCATCGGAGCGCGCTCGTGCGATCTGCACGCCATCGGGATCCAAGACAAAGTGTTTCTCGAGGGACCTGCCGTCGACCAGGAGTACAGGGCTCGGCGCAGCGGGACGTTCGTCGTGGCCATCCACTGTGGGCAGGCCGGCGGGACCTGCTTTTGCACATCGCTTCGAACGGGGCCGCGGGCGACCCTCGGATTCGACCTGGCGCTCACCGAGCTCCTCGACGACAAAGGTCACCGCTTCGTCGTCGAGATCGGGAGCGAATCGGGCGCCCAGGTCCTCGAGCGGGTCGGGTACGAAGAGGCTCCTCGCGGCGACCTCGAGACGGCGGACGCCATCGTCGCCCGAACCGCCTCCCAAATGGGGCGGACCATGAATACGGACGGGATCAAGGAGCTCCTCTACCGCAACGCCGAGCACCCTCGCTGGGACGACGTCGCCGGCCGCTGCCTCGCGTGCACGAATTGCACGCTCGCGTGCCCCACGTGCTTTTGCTCTTCCGTCGACGACGTCACCGACCTGGCCGGAGAGCAGGCCGAGCGGGTGCAGCGCTGGGACTCCTGCTTCACGATGGATCACAGCTATTTGCACGGCGGCAGCGTGCACGCGTCGATCAAGTCCCGGTACCGGCAGTGGCTCACCCACAAGCTCGCGAGCTGGATCGACCAGTTCGGAACGTCCGGATGCGTCGGGTGCGGCCGATGCATCACCTGGTGCCCCGTGGCGATCGACATCACCCAAGAGGTCGCCGCAATCCGGGCCTCCGACGAAGGCTGACCATGGAGAACCTCGAGCGGCTCCTCCGCGAGCACGAATTTCTCAAAGGCTTGTCCGAAGCGCACCTCGGGCTGATGGTCGCATGCGCGAAGAATCTACGCTTCGAAGCCGGCGAATTTCTGATGAGGGAGGGGGGCGAGGCCAATACGTTCTTCCTCCTTCGCGTCGGGCGTGCCGCCCTCGAGGTCCTCGTGCCGGGCAGGGGAACCGTCCAGATGGAAAGCGTCGGCCCAGGCGACGTCTTGGGCCTCTCGTGGCTCGTCCCGCCGTACCGGGTGAGCCTCGACGCTCGCGCCGTCGAGCCGGTGGTCGCGCTCGCGTTCGACGGCGCGTGCCTGCGGGGCAAGATCGAGAAAGACCACGAGCTCGGCTACGAACTCGTGCGGCGACTCTACGAGAAGACCGTCCAGCGGCTCGACCACGTTCGCCTGCAGCGCCTCGACGTCTATCAAGCGCCATGAACGGACCCGTCGCGGCCCACGCCGACCCCTGGTTGCCCCAGCCGGTCCGAGTCTTGCGCCGAAGCCAAGAAACCGCCGACACATTCACGCTCTGGCTCGACGTCGCGGAGGGGGGATTCTCGTTCGCCCCCGGTCAGTTCAATATGCTGTATCTCTTCGGGGTGGGCGAGGTTGCGATCTCGATCAGCGGCGACCCCAACGAGCCGCACGCGCTGGTCCATACGATCCGCGCGGTCGGCAGCGTCACGACCTCGATGAAGCGCCTCAAGCGAGGCAACACGATCGGCGTTCGCGGCCCGTACGGAACGGGATGGCCGATCGACCAGGCCCTCGGCAAGGACGTGATCGTGGTCGCAGGGGGACTCGGGATCGCTCCGCTCAGGCCGGTCGTCTACGAGCTCGTTCGCCAGCGGCGGCGCTTCCGCAACGTCACTCTCCTCTACGGGGCGCGCAGCCCTGCGGACCTCGTCTATCGAAAGGAGGTCGCGCGCTGGGAGAAGAAACTCGACGGGCGTGTCCACGTCACTGTGGACCACGCGGAGGCAGACTGGGTCGGTCCGGTCGGCGTCGTGCCCGCGCTTCTCGACAAAGTGCCGATCGACACCGCCGCGACGGTCGCGATGATCTGCGGTCCGGAGGTGATGATGCGCTTCACCGCGCGCGCGCTGGCGAACCGGGGGCTCCCGGGCGACCGAATGTTCGTCTCCATGGAGCGGAACATGAAGTGCGCCTTGCGACTCTGCGGTCATTGCCAGTATCGCGAGTCCTTTTTGTGCCGAGACGGTCCGGTGCTCCGGTTCGATCGGATCGCGAGTCTCCTCGATCGGCGAGAGATCTGAGATGCGCGAGCGAAGGCGACCCAAGTTGGCGGTCTGGAAGTTCGCGTCGTGCGACGGGTGCCAGCTGACGCTCCTCGACTGCGAGGACGACCTTCTCGCGCTCGCGGGAGCCGTGGAGATCGCGCAATTTCGCGAGGCGACGAAGGCGGATGTCGCCGGACCGTACGACCTTTCGCTCGTCGAGGGGTCCATCACGACGCCCGCGGACGAGCGGCGAATCCACGATGTGCGCCGGGCTTCGAAGGCGCTCGTCACGATCGGAGCCTGCGCGACGTCCGGCGGCGTGCAGGCCCTGCGCAACTTCTCCGACGTGGAGGAATTCCGTAGCGTCGTCTACGCCTCGCCCGAGTACGTCGCCACCCTGGCCACGTCCACGGCGATCGCGCGTCACGTGCGCGTCGACTTCGAGCTACAGGGCTGCCCCGTCGACAAGTCGCAGCTCCTGGAAGTCATCGCCGCGTTCTTGAACGGACGAAAGCCGGCGATCTCCGCGCACAGCGTATGCGTCGACTGCAAGCGCAGAGGGAACGTCTGCGTCCTCGTCGCGCGCGGGACACCTTGCCTCGGCCCGATCACCCACGCGGGATGTGGAGCCCTCTGCCCCAGCTACGACCGCGGCTGCTACGGGTGCTACGGCCCGATGGAAACGCCGAACGCGGCCTCGCTCGGCCGGACCTTTCTCGCGGCAGGCGCCACGAGGACGACGCTCGTCCGCGCACTCCGCACCTTCTACGCAAACGCAGAGCCCTTCCGCAACGAGTCCATCCGACTCGAAGAGAGCGAGAAGCCGCGATGACCGAAACGGTGCGCACGATCAAAGTCGAAGCGCTCGCCCGCGTCGAAGGGGAGGGGTCCCTGACGATCCGCCTCAAAGGCAGCCAGGCGACGGCCGTCGAGCTGCGCATCTTCGAGCCACCCCGCTTCTTCGAGG
>JBAULD010000056.1:0-6666 GCA_049578005.1 Polyangiaceae bacterium | reverse complement strand
CGTCGAGTTGGTGACGTTGGCGGCGGTCATGCGTTGGTCGAAGCGTCCGCTGACGGCGGCATCGAAGACGGGGTCACGCCCTCGACCGGCGGCTCACCGCGGAGATAAAGGGAGTCTTCGGCGAGAGAAGACGCCGCGAGCAGGCCCTCGTAGACGGCCGAGGTGTCGGGAACGGCACCGTATGAGTCCGCACCTTCGCGGGGGTACTCTCGCTCGTAGGATTCGTCGCGCGCCGGGATTGCTGCGCCCTGCGTCAGGGCCGCCGGCTCCGGAGACGGGACTGGAACATAGGCGGCGTCCGGAGGGGGGGCGGGGACGTAGGCCGTGTTCGGCGCGGGCTGGTCGATGCGCGTGGCGTTGGCCACGGCGCGAACGGCCGACGAGACGCCCAGGATTTCACCTCGCGCGAGACGGCGAAACTCAGCGATTTCCCGGTCGAGCCCCTCGGTCCGCAGCACTTCGTCGATGCCGCTCTTCTCGCGCATCTCGGTGGCGAGGCGGCGTAGCCGGGCGGCCATTTGACCAGCCTTGCGCATGTAGCGAGGTAGTTCTTTCGGGCCGAGAACGACCATTGCCACGATGAGAAGAACGCAGAACTCGGGGAAACTGAGACCGAACACTACGTGCACGGTAGCACGCCGCATGGTACCGGGGGAGGCGTGATGGCCCTTCAGGCGGTGACGCCGCCCATGCTGGCGATCGCGTGCGGCCTCTCGTCCGCGGAGGCTCGAAAGATCGTCGCCGCGGTTCATCGAGGCGCCCCGATCGAAGACGCGGCGGGAGTCCGCCGCTCTGCGATGAACGCGGTGCGCGCGTGCGGGTGGGTGCCGACGCTCGAAGTTTCTGCGGTGCGCCGGAGTGCGCTCGATCCCTTCGTCAAGCTCGCGCTGCGGACCGCCGACGGGCACGTCATCGAGACGGTGCGCATCCCCCTCGAGCGCGCAGGGCGGTTCAGCGCGTGCGTGAGCTCGCAGGCGGGCTGCGCGCTCGCCTGCACCTTTTGCGCGACCGGGCGCCTCGGGCTGGCGCGCAATCTGCAAACTTGGGAGATCGTCGAGCAAGTGCGACTCGTGCGTGGAACGCTGGGCTCCGGGCAGCGCGTTCACGGCGTCGTGTTTCAAGGGATGGGCGAGCCGCTCTCGAACGCGGAGCGAGTGATCGAGTCCGTCCGAGTCATGTGCGACCCTTGCGCCCTGGCCATCGATGCGCGCGCGATGACCGTCTGCACCTCGGGCCTGCCCGCGGGGATCCGCCTGCTGGCGCGCGAAGTGCCGAAAGTGCGACTCGGCGTTTCAATCGCCAGTGCGCGGCCGGACGTACGGAGGCGACTGATGCCCATCGACGCGTCCCACCCAATCGACGAAGTGATCGACGCGGTCGTCGAGCACGCGCGCACTACCGGCCTCGCGCCGATGTGGGCGGTCACGCTGCTCGCCGGGGTCAACGATAGCGAGGAAGACGCGCGCGCCCTCGCGGAGCTCGCGCACAACTTCGAACGACGCGCCGGCGTCCGGGGGCGCGTCAGCCTGGTCCCGTACAACGCAATCGACGAGGCGGGCCGCGATCCGTTCGAGCGCGGCGACGTGGCGAAGTTCGCCGACGCACTTGCTCTGTTCGGCGTGCGCGCTCACGTGCGTTACAGCGGCGGCTCGGACGTGGCGGCCGCTTGCGGACAGCTTGCAGGTAAGTCGGCGGCATCCGCCTCGCCGAACGGGGATCTTGGTACGGCGCCCCAGGCCGTACTCACCGAACCGGTATGACCCGACCCCAGAGGGCTTCGATGGCGATCCCTCGAAGCCCTGCGTCCACCGGCGGAAACATCAGAAGCCTCGCCGGGGCTACGAGGCAAACGACCGCGCTCTCCGCGACGCCCGGTCCCGGATCGACCCGAACGTTCGGAGCGCCGATGTTTCCGTCGGGCTCGATCGACGCCACGAGCCTCGCCGCCCCTTGGACGGGCGGCCCGTTTCGACCTTGTTCGGTCGCGCATGCATCGAGCGCGTCCGCCAGATGATCGACCGCCTGACGGGCCACCGCCGGGTCGATTCCGCGCGCCTCGGCCAGCGCCACGAGAGCGAGCGGCCGCCGCGCCACGTACTCGTATCCCCCGTTGCTCTCGGCGCTCGCATCGATGACGCGCACGTCTCTCGATTCGGGGATGACGTCGCGCCCGCCCCCCGCGCACGACCAAAGACATACGGACCAGGGAAGGAAAGCTTTCACTTCCCGATGAGCTGCCGAGCGATGACCAGCCGCTGCACCTGGGCGGTTCCCTCGTAAATCTGAAGGATCTTCGCGTCGCGCATCAGCTTCTCGACGGGGTAGTCCTTCACGTAACCGTAGCCCCCGAAGATCTGGACCGCGTCGACCGCGCTCTGCATCGCGGCGTCCGCACCGAACGCCTTCGCACACGACGAAGCCATGGGGTCGCGATGGCCGCGATCGAGGCTCCAGGCCCCTTTGCGGACCAGAAGGCTCGTGGCTTCGATGCGGATCTTCATGTCGGCCAGCATCGCTTGCACGAGCTGATGCTGGACAATGGGCACCCCGAACGCCTTGCGCTCTTTGGCGTAGGCCAAGCATTCGTCGAGGCACCGGCGCATGATGCCCACGGCGATGGCGCCGATATCGGGTCGGGTCTGGTTGAACGTCTCCATGGCCAGCTTGAACCCGTGTCCCGGGACGGCGAGAACCTGGGATGCGGGTACATGCACTTCGTCGAGCACGAGCTGCGCCGTGTCGCTCGCTCGTTGCCCTAGCTTGTCTTCGTGACGCCCGGGCTTCACCCCCGACTGGGACCTCTCGACGATGAAGGCGCCGATTCCGTTGTGCTTCAAGGTGGGGTCCACCGTCGCGAAGACGACGTAGAAGCTCGCGAGCGTCCCGTTGGTGATCCACTGCTTGGTGCCGTTGAGAACCCAGCCTCCTTGCGAATCCTTCGTCGCACGGCATTGCATCGCCGCGACGTCGCTCCCCATCGACGGCTCGCTGGTCGCGTATGCGACCATGACAGGTTCGCGGACGAGCCATCCGAAGTACTTCTTCTTCTGCGCGTCCGTCCCGGCCAGCTTGATGGGCGTCAGCCCGAGGGTGTTCGCCGTCAGGCTCGTTTGAATTCCCGAGCAACCGTACGCCAGCTCTTCGGTCACGAGGCTCGAGTCGACGTCGCTCAATCCGGAGCCGCCGTATTCGGCAGGAAGCGTGGGGTTCACCAGCCCGATCGCGTGGGCCGCCTCGAAAACACTCTTGGGGAACTTCGACTCGCGATCGCACTCCGCCGCCACGGGGATGATGCGCTCGCGCGCGAAGCGCCGCGCCGTTTCGATGAGGGCTTGCTGTTCTTCGGTTGGCTCGAAGTCGAACATCGCGGATCACTCCCTCGCGCGCCGTCGCCGCCGATCCATCTGCGTTCGCGCGGCCCGAGACCCGAAGACATAGCCGATGACGATCCCGACCAGCAGGATCCCGGGGATGAACAGGAAATGCTCCGGTCCAGGCGTGTTCATGGGCGGGCTGACTTGGCGTCTGCCTTTTCGATTTCGCGCTCGAGGTCGTCGAGGCGCGCGTCGAGCGAGCCCTGCTTGCGCCAAACGAGCCCGACCCACGCAAGAAGTACCACCCAGATGAGGGCGTATGCGCTCACCAAGAGAGTCTCGCCGTTGTAATGCTCGGCCTCACCCGTCACCGGTTGGAACGTCGTCGAGCGGCTGTCGGGCGACTGCGGCGCTGCGCTGGGCTGCATTCCTTCGCTCATGCTTCGGTTCTCCTGTCGAGCCCCAGGTCTATCGCGTCTTCCTCGGCGCGACGCAACCGGTTGCGACCGAGCTCGACGCGCGTGATGGTCCAGATGAGCAGCACGGCCAGCAGGGTGAATATGAGGAATCCGAGTCCGAGCGCGATCTTCATGTCCGGGTGCTGGAGCCCGCCCCCGGACCCGGAGATGACCGTCGGATGCTGCCCCCCCCACTTTTGAACGCTGAAATGGATGATGGGCAGGTTGGCCGCGCCGAGAACGCCGAGCGCCGCAGCGAAACGCCGCTCGGCGGCGCCGTCGCCCGCGAATGCGCGGAGCACGATGTAAGCCAAGTAAATCAGGAAACTGAGGAGCATGGTCGTGAGGCGGGGATCCCACGTCCAGAGCGTTCCCCACGCCTTGGCTCCCCAGAGCGGCCCCGTGATCAGGACGACCGCGCCGAAAGCGACCGAGGCGCTCGCACCGGCCCGCGCGAATGCGTCACGTGCGTCGGTCGGTCGCACGAGATACGCGATCGATCCGACGAAGCAGGCGAGGGCGCCGATGTAGAACGCGTACGCGTTCGGCACATGGAAGTAGAAAATCTTCTGCACGATTCCCATTCGCGCCTCGGTCGGCGTCTTGAGAAAAATGAAGAATATCTCGACGACGAAGGTGATCGCCGTCAGCGCCAGGAGTGCATAGAAGACGGCGTCTTGCCGCCGGGAGCGCGCGCGAGCCATGAGCGAACGCTAGCATTTTACTCGCGGCGGCTGCCCCGCCCCGAGGGGGCGGTCAAAACCGCGGCTTTGGACCGTCCTCTTCGGCTCCGGCGGGCTCCGTCGAGTCGGTCGCGAAGGGCGCTGTCCGCGCTCGTCCTTGCTCGTCGACCGCGAGCAGCTGCTCCACCCTTTTCTCGGCTCGGTCGAGTCGACTCTGCGATACGCGCGAAAGCTTCACGCCCTCTTCGAACAGTCGAAGCGATTCTTCGAGCGACAGATCGCCGCGCTCGAGCAGCTGCACGATCTCCGTCAGACGTTTGATCGCCGTCTCGAAGGAGGGCCCTTCTTCGGACGGCGCGGGGTCAGACGGCTGCGGCGGTCGGTTCATGGTGGCGGAGCCTCGTACGCGGGTGGTCGCGGCGCAAGTCGGACGCGCGCCTCACCCGGCGCTACTCCCACGACCAGCGCATATCCGTCCTCGTCGAACGCGATCGGCAGCGCCAATCCGTTGCTGGTCACGAGCGTCGCGTCCAGGTTCTGGGGAAGGGTCGCGCCTTCCGCGGGGGCGAGGCGCAGCCAGGAAACTTCCTGCGACGACGGGAGACGCGGGACTGTCGCGCGCGCAGAGAGGGCGCGCGATGCCGTCCATCGTACGGCACGATCGGGGTCCAGTCGGGCCGCGAGCGAAAGCGCGTTCTGACGCGCCGGGGCCTCGGCGTCCTCGCCCGTGCGTGCAGCGAGGGCGTCGACGACCGCGCGCCGAACCTCCACGTCTGCCTCCGTCGTGTAGATGGCGGCGAGGCGCCCGACCGCATCAGGCGCTGCGCTCGAGCCCAGGCCGCGGGCGGCGTGCGCCCGCAATAGGGGATCGGGGCTCGCCAGCAACGCGTCGACCTGCGGCGCGTATCGCTCGTCACCGCGCTGCGCAAGGACCTGGGCCGCGAGCGGCGCGTCCGGGCCACCGCCGCGCGCACGGTTCAAGAGCTCGGTCGTGGGCATGATCGCGTCTGGATCGCCGCCGAGGAGACCGATGGCCAGCACGTGCCGCGTGACCTCGTCGTCTTCGGTCTTCGCGTGCGTGAGCAGGGCATTCCTGCTCGGCGCGCCAAATTGCCCGATCGCACCGAGGGCGGCCGCGCGGCGCACCCGCGGATCCGGGTCGTCGAGCGCAGAAGCGACGGGCGTTTGCCCGAGCGCGACGAGCGCGTGAACTCCGAGCGCCCGGTCGGGGGCGTCCTTGGACGCGGCGAGCTTCCGGAGCAGCGCGTCCAAGGGTTCACTCCGTTCCCCGCGTACCAAACGGCGCACCAGGTAGGCGCGCGCGGCAAGACGCCGCATCGGGCCTGCCGCCGAGGCCATCTTCTCGACGGCTGCCATCGCAGCTGCGCTGGGCGACCGCGCGAGAGCGCACGCGGCGTCACCCTGGATCGCGTTGTCCGCGACGAGCGCCGCGAGTGCTGCGACCGCGAGCGGGCCCTCCTGTCTCCCGAGCGCGGTCACCGCGAGCGCTCGCAGTTCGGGGTTGGCCGCTGCGGCAGCTCGTGCGGCTGCTGCTTTCGTCACCCCGTCGTCTTGCACCCATTGCGCGAGGCTCAGGGCATCGACCGCCGTCGTATCGTCTCCGGCCAAGCCTTCGACGGCCCGCGGTGCGTCGCGCGCTCCGAGTCGAACGAGGGCGTCGGTCGCCCCGACGCGTACGCGCGCGTCTGGATCGTGGAGCGCCGAGCGGGCCGCGTCCAAGACCCGCCAGTCGCCGGCGAGGCCGAGAGCCGCCATTGCCGCGGCTCGTAGCGCCGGATCGCCCTCGCTCACCGTCCCTTCGAGCGAGTCGAGGGATCGAAGATCCCCAATCGAGGCAGCCAGGGCGATCGTCGCCGGGGTCGTCCACGAGGCGCCGGCGCCGCCGCCCGCCAGAAGAGGCTGCGCGGGAGGGTGGATCGCAAGCGCGTCGAGCGCGGGCACCTGGCCTGGGCCCGCGCCCTTCGCGGCGACGATCAACGCATCGAGGGCGAGCAAGTTGCCTGATTCAGCGAGTGCAATGGCCGCCTGCCGCCGCGCGAGGAGAACACGGGCACCCCCCGTGGCTTCGTCGGCGCCGGGGTCGTCGCTCGGAGTAGGACGCACGCTGAACGTCAACGTGGGCGCCGTCACGATCGATGCCAGTGCGGCGCGAGCGTCTTCCTTGTCGAGCCAAGTCGCCAGAGCCCGGAC
>JBAULD010000055.1:0-8026 GCA_049578005.1 Polyangiaceae bacterium | reverse complement strand
GTGCGTTGCGCCGGATCGTAGGAAAAACGAGCCGGTGGGAGCAAGGATCCCCGGTCGAAGTCGCAAGCGCCGCCCCTGTGGATCCGTGCGTTCTCTTCGCCGAGTACGCTTGTCATATCGGCGCAATCTGTACACGGGTCGACGTACGCGGCGTACCAGTCCAGATTCCACTGGAAAACATTCCCAGCGAGGTCGACCTGGCCCCACAATCCGGCTCCAAGCTTCGCGGTTCCTACAGGCGCATTGTTCTCAACTCCCCCGCAGGTCGCAAGACTGCCGGTCGGGTAATAGCAGTTGTTCTGGGAATCTCCGTAGATTGCATATTGGCTGCTGGTCCCCGGATCGGTCGAACCCCATGGGTACTCGCGCTGCTGGCTGCCCCCAGCGGCTGCGTACTCCCACTCCGCCTCGCTCGGCAGAAATCCTCCGTCCCAAATGCAGAATGCATATGCCTCGTACCAGTTCACGCAGTCGATCGGCAGCGTCTCCTGGGTACTCGCGGTGCTCGTCCACGTCGAGGACGGCGTACAATACCCCAGGTTCGTGTCCGTGGGTGCGACGTAGCCGTTGTCCGTGGTCACCCATCCGGTCTCATATGCCCCTGGGCTGCCGCTGTTCGCCAAGCCCTGGCCGCCGTTCAGGTGCACGTGCTTGCCGGCGCCCTCCTGAGGAGCCCAACCGCTCGTCCACGCTGCCACGAACTGACGGAACCGCCCGACCGTCACGTCGTACTTGTCCAGACGGAAGCTGCTCACCGACGCCGGATCGGCGAGCCCCGTCGCGCCGGTGCCATCGTTCGTGTACGTGCGGTAGTACGTGCCACCCGCGAGCTCCACGCTCGTGCAGCAGCTCTCGCTCGCCGAGCCGCAATTGGTCAGGCCATCGCCTTCGGCTTGGCAGTGCGGTGAGGTGGAAACATCGCCTCGACTGCCATCCGCAACCGCGACGGCCGTCGACGAATCCACGGCTCCCATGCAGTTTGGAACGATCTGGCCCGGTCCACTCGTCAGTCCGGCGTTGAAGCAAAACTCCAAGCCGTCGAGAGACGCGGGCACGAATGGAGAGATGATGATTGCTCCGTCCGAGAGCCGTAGGAAACAGGAATTTCCATCCGTAAAGTGGATGCCAATGCCGATGCATCCTACAGTGACGTCCGTGAACGGCTCGCAGGCCGAGGGCGCTACTTCGAGCGCTACCGGGGAACAGTTTGGAGCCGCACATTGCGCTCCGGTGCCAGTGCACGCGGGATCCCACCACTGTGGAAAGCCGTCGCTTGAACCTCCCTCTGCATCGGACGCTGCGGGCGTGTTTGAATCGGTGATCGCCACCGTTCCATCGGTGGTCGAACCGGCGTCCGCTCCGCCGAGTGGCGCACCGGACAGGCAACACGTCTCGTCGGGCTGTGCACACGATCCGGGCGGTCCCTGCCCCAGCTGGCCGCATTCTTCCACGTGTCGACTGCAACCACCGCCCGCCTCGGCACAGGCTTCAAGCGTGTCCGAAGGGCACGTTACTGGCGAAAACTGACACACGCCCGCGACGCAACACCCCTCCAGATCCGAATACGCCGGGCAGGAGCACGTCGCTGAAGGAGGAGAGACGTAAGCCGCTCACCAACGACGTGTAGAGGGTAGGCCGGGACCATGGCACGCGACGGGTCGAGGAGATCCACCGCCGATGCCGTCGCCCCCCGATTGTTCGCTGTTCGACCGCCCACGCTGGACCGAGCGAGATGCGCGCGAGGTGTTGGCCGCTCTGCGCCGCTCGGGCAAGCCTGTCAGCGTCTTCGCCGCCGAGCACGGGCTTGATCCTCAGCGGGTGTATCTCTGGCGACGCCGGCTCGGCGGAGCCGAGCGTACCACCTTCCAAGAGCTGATTGTTCGTCGGGCTGGGGGGCGAGCGGTAGCTGACGCGTCCGCCGACTCGTTCGAGATCGTGCTCGTCTCGGGCGACGTCGTGCGCGTTCCGTCGTCGTTTGATGGCGCGGCCCTCGCTCGTTTGCTGGAGGTTGTGGCGCAGGTCCGTGCGTGCTGAGTCTGCCGCCAAGCGTGCGTTTGTTCGTTGCGACGCAACCGGTCGACGGTCGCAAGGGCCCTGACAGCCTCATGGCCCTGGTGCGGGACGTGCTCCGCCACGATCCCCTGAGCGGTCACTTGTTCATCTTCTTTTCCAAACGATGTGATCGCGTGCGCATCGTGTATTGGGACCGCAACGGATTCGCGATGTGGACCAAGCGACTCGAGAAAGGCCGCTTTCGGCCGACGTTCTCGACAAGTGGCCGCCTGTCGTCGGTCGCGATCGAGGCCGCCGAGTTGGCGTTAATCGTCGAAGGCATCGACCTCGCGGGGGCGCGGCGTCGAGCGCGATGGCAGCCAGCCGCGCTGACTCCGTAAGAAAAAGAACAGCCTCCGGGAATTTGCCTATCGGCCGCCTCGTTGCAGCGAGCGACGATGGCTTCACGCGAGAAGGTCACTTCGGCGTTCGCTCCGGATCTCGACGAGGTCCGCGCGTGGCTGCAGAAGATGATCGCCACGCTGAAGTTCGTTGAAATGGTCACGGCGATCATTGCGCTTATCGCGCGTATGCGCGACCTCAACACGGAGCTCGTCGCGCAGCTCGCGCATCTGCGTCGCGCGCGCCCTCGCTCCGAATCGCTCGACCGTCTCGAGCGGCAGCTCGTGCTACCCGGTCTCATCGTGGCCGAAACCGCAAAGCCCAAGGACGATACGTCTTCGGACGACGAGAAGAAGAAACGCCGCGGGCGCCACCCCGGGCGTAGCGCGCCGCCCGCACACTTGCCTCGTGTGCCCGTGTTCAATCGCGTCCCTCCCGAGCTGCGCGTCTGCCCGCAATGCGGCGCGATGATGACCACCGTCAGCCACTCGAGCTGCTTCATCCTCAACGTGATCCCAGCGCGCGTCGTCGTCGAAGAGCGGCTCGACGAGACAGTCGCATGCCCCAACGATGACACGATCGTCTCGGCATCTCCGCCGCCGCAGATCGTCGAGCGCGGTAAGCTCGCCGATACGCTGATCGTCGAAGCGGTCTGCGACAAGTTCATCGAGCATCTGCCGATCGAGCGCCAGTGCACACGCTTCGCACGCGCCGGCGTCGACGTGGCTCCGTCTACGCTCGGCCGCAGTGTCGCGGCCGCGGTCGACTTGCTCGCTCCCATCGCTCGGCTCATCGAAGAGCAGACGCGCGCTCCCGGCTTACTCGGCACCGACGCCACGGGCATCCCAGTGCTCGATCCCGCTACGCCCGAGGGCATCCGCTACGGCACGATCTGGGCTTGGACCAATGCGCGCTGGGTGACGTTCTTCTATTCGCCTACGGGCGACTCGGAAAGCGTCAAACGCTTTCTCGGTGACGACCTCGCGCGCACCGTGCAATGCGACGGCACGAGCATCACGAGCTTTCTCGAACGCACGGGCGGAAAGCGCCCAGGATGCTGGGCTCACGGCCGACGTCGGCTTGTGGAAGCGGCCCGCGCCGGCGACCGTGTCGCCCTCGAAGGAGTACGCATCATCGCGCGACTCTTTGAGGTCGAGCGCGAATCGGCGTCCGCCGGTGACAACGCGGAGCAACGTCGCAATCGACGACAGCGACTGAGTCGTCCGATCCTCGACGAGCTTCGATCCTGGGTCGACCAGCAGAAGGGCATCGTGCCGCCCAAGACCCCGCTCGGCAAAGGCCTCGGCTATCTCGATCGCCAATGGGGTCGACTCCTGCTGTTTCTCGACGATGGGAATATCGAGGCCACCAACAATCGACGTGAGCGTGAGCTCAGACGTTTGGTTCTCGGGCGCCGCAATTGGCTATTTACGTGGCTCGACGAAGGCGGCATGCGCACCGGCGATATCCTGTCGATCATCGCCACGTGCATCGCGCACGACGTCAACCCGCGCGCTTACCTGCACCGCGTCGTTCACTGCATCGTCCATGGATGGCCCCAGGCCAAGCTTCGTGACTTGCTGCCCGACCGAATGCTCGCCGCGTACCCCGAACTCTACGTCGGGGATCCGGACGCGTTGCCCATGCCCACAGCCCCACGCGTTCTCGCGCGCTGACCCCCCCGGGGGCATGCGAACCGCCCTGGGTCCGCCCACCACGAACGCGCGTCCCGCGCAATCCCCTCCCGGACGCCGTTCGTGAGCGGCTTACGATGCAACTGTTTCACGGTCGCGGCTGGGGAGTCGAACGCCTGCAGCTACGACCAGTGCGCGTCAGACAGCGATTGCTCGGGCGGCGTGTGCGTGTGTCGCGAAGACTCCATCCGCAATACGGCCGGCGCTTGCCAAGCAACGCAAACCATCTGCTTGCCGGGCAATTGTCACATCGACTCGGACTGCGGCGACGCTGGCTATTGTTCACCGAGCACGTTCCCCGGCTGCGGCCCGGTCTGGTGGTACGGCTACTTTTGCCATACGGCGAGCGACGACTGCGTCGACGATTCCGATTGCAACGAGGCAGGCGCGTACTGCGCGTTCAGCACGGCATCCGGACATTGGTCGTGCTCGGCGGGCGCGTGCATCGACAGTTGACAACAGGCTCTTCACACGTCGTCGGTCGCACGCATCGGGCTCGTTGGCTTAGTCCTCACAAAGCTTGAATAGTTGCGCGACGGGCGCCGCCTTCGTGCTCCGCCTTCTTTACTCAGGATTGCCGCTAATATCAATGAGCGACCAAATTGCCCTCCGGTATGTACAAGCGGTCGACCTCATTTGCGTGCGCGACCATCGCGATGATGAATTGGACCGTCGCCGGAGCATTGGTCCGCGCCCAGGCTGCCCGTGGATCGCTGCACGTCCACCCTCGCCATGATTTGCCCTGCGTTCAAGGTCTTCCTGTGCCAAACTAACCGTTAGTAGGGTATGCAAGCGTGGGCTCCTTTCTCGATGTGCGTCGTGCTCGCGAGTGCGTGTGGCGGCTCGGTGGCCAATTCCCGTGTTCCTGACGACGGATCGAGCGGCGGCGCCTCCATGGCCCCGGGTGTTGGAGATACGACGATTGGAGCAAAGGACGGTTCGACGGCTGACGTCATCGTTACGCAGGTGAGCGAGAGCTGCGCCCTTCTCAGCGACGGCACGGGAAAATGTTGGGGATACAACGCGTACGGCCAAATCGGCATAAGCCCCCGCACGCCCTATTCGTTCACGCCGGTGACGGTGCAAGGACTGTCCCAGGCCGTTCGAATCGATGCAAGAGGCGCAAGCCCATGCGCTCTCCTCGGGGACGGAACCGTCCGGTGCTGGGGCCCGAACGATGTCGGTGAACTCGGCAACGGCATGCCGCCGAGCCTTGCGTGCGAATGCTCGTGGATGCCTGTTGCCGTGGTCGGTCTTTCGGAGGTGTTGGAAATCGCGTCGAGCGGCGGGTCGGCTTGTGCGCTTCTTCACGATGAAACCGTGTCTTGCTGGGGAGGGGGCGTGGGGCCACAGCCTGTCGACGGCGGAACCTGGGAGAGTTACACGCCCGTGGCGATACCAGGTCTCTCCAGCGTGATGGAGCTTGCCGGCGGCGATGAGCACGCCTGCGCTCGCCTGGTCGACGGCACGGTCCAGTGCTGGGGGGCGAACGACGTGGGCCAACTCGGCGACGGTACGACGATCGATCGGTACACCCCGGTGCTTGTGCAGAGCCTATCGAACGTCGTTCAGATCGCGGCCGGCGATAGAGTCTCCTGCGCCCGGCTGGGCGATGGCACCGTCAAATGCTGGGGGAGCAACCGGTGCGGTTCGCTCGGTGACGGGACGACCATCGACCGATCGACCCCCACCCCGGTGTCGGGTTTGTCCGGCGTCGCGCAAGTGGCGTCGGGCTTCAACAAAAGCTGCGCCCTTCTTGCGCAGGGGAGCGTGACCTGTTGGGGATGTGGGGACGGAGTCACGACGGAGGTGGCGCAGCGCGCGGCTGTGGCCGGCCTATCCGACGTCGCCTTGGTCTCCGTCGGTCAGCATGCGTGCGCGCTCCTTCGGGATGGCACGGTGAAGTGTTGGGGGTCGAACGCCTACGGAGCGCTCGGAGACGGAACGAACGTCGACAGTCCCGTCCCGGTGCAGGTGATCGACTTACCCTGAGATGTTTATTAGAGAGGAGGGACCGTGTTGCGACACGCGCTATACGAAGTCCGGGCGCGGTGAAGCGGGACGTGGCTCTCGCGATGACGCCGACTGTCGCAGCGAGGTCTCTGCGCGTCGACGCGTCGCTTACCTGTTCACTCGCCCCTTCGAGGCAAAGGAAGGAGAGAACTGCGCGCTCGTAATGCCGTGTTTCAGAGATTGAGCAAAGCGCCTTGGGTCTGCGCGCGACTCCGTGGAGGCCGCGGCGCAGAAGAGTGCGGCGAACGCGAAGAGGCCTGCGCTTGTGTACGCCTTCACGGGGACACGAGCGCATCTCGCAAGGGTCGTTGCCGTGGGTCATGGCCCCCCGGCAGCGTTGAGACGTGGCCGCGTCCGCAGCGAGGGAGATGTCACAGACGCAACCTTGACGTCCCCGGATGGGCGCCAAACCATGGGTGGATGGACCGCATGCGCCGGTGGCTTCTGGTGGTCTGCGTCTGTCTCGGGTTTCTCGTCTGCGTCTTCGTTGACGCGTGCGCCGAGGTGCCCCTGGGCACTTTGACCGGAAGGGGCGGCCGCAGCCAAGCCGGAGCCTTGTTCTCTGGGGGGCGTCGAAGAACCTTCTGGTACCATCTTCCGAGCACGCCTGCCCCCGCCAATAAGCCGCCGCTGGCAATCTCTCTCCATGGCCGTGGCGCCGACGGGCACGAGGAAGAGTGGCTCACGGGCTACTCGATGCTCGCCGACCGCGATGGCTTCATTGCTGCCTACCCCGACGGCGTCGAGAGCTCGTGGGCCGACGGTCGCGGCACGACCCAGGCGTCCCTGGCCGGTGTCGACGACGTCGCATACCTGAGAGACCTCATTGATCTCTTCGTGCGCGAGCAACACGCCGACGCCACCCGCGAGACCATCGACGGTGTCTCCAACGGCGGCATGATGGCTCTGACCGCCGCATGCAAGCTCGCCGATCGACTTGCCGGCGTCGGAGCTGTGGCCGGACTGGTACCGGAAGCCATCGCCGCGAGCCGGGGGGACCGCAGTACCTGCCCGCGTTCATCGTCGGCCACACGAGCCGCGAGTTCTCGGCGAGCCAGACAATGCGCTCGCTCTTTTCGCGCTGAGAGCCGCTGAAGGAGACCAAGACACGATGAGTCGGACAGGATCGCCCGGTATCGAGTTGACTGCACCGCTGACCCTCGTGGTCGACCTGCTCCGATGGGTCGTCACGCGGCCGCGAACCTACCGCGAGACGATGGACGGGTGGCGGACGTCCTGCCCTCGACTGCCGGTGTGGGAGGATGCGCTCGCAAGCGGCTTTCTCGAGGTGTCGCGCGGAGGCGATCGCGATGAGCTCATGGTCGCGGTCACGCCCGCAGGCCGCGCGTTCCTTGCAGGCTCCGCCCCATGAAGGTCACCATTCTCGACGACTACTTCGACAGCATCCGCGCGTTTCCTTGCGCGATCTCCCGGATGTTGAGCGTCGCGTCGTCGAGGTACCTCCAAAGCGCCGCCGCCCATGCCCGAACCGGCCCGTTCCTTGGGTTCCGGTCCGAGTTCCGTCCCCGCGGCGAAGGCCTTCGATGGCACGCTCGGTGCTCCTGGTTGGGGCGTGTACCGGATTCTCGTCGCCGAGGACGACGCAGAGATGCGACGACTCGTCGTCGAAATTCTTCGCAAAGATGGCCATGAGGTGCTGGAGGCCGAGGATGGCCGGGGCCTCGTCGCCGCACTCGCGGACTCTTTGTCGTTTCCGGCGCTCGATCTCATCGTTTCGGACGTCCGGATGCCGGTGCACAATGGCCTCGAAGTGCTGGAGCAGCTCGCCCAGGGGCGACTGTCGGTCATTCTCATGACCGCATTCGCGGATGAAGAGACGCGGCGCCGCGCCGCGAGATTGGGCGCGGTTTTGCTCGATAAACCGATCACCGTGAGCACTCTCCGGAACGCAGTTAATGACTCGC
>JBAULD010000054.1:0-1542 GCA_049578005.1 Polyangiaceae bacterium | reverse complement strand
GACCGGCGCCGCAGCCAAGGTCGAGCGCGCGCGCCGCCTCGGCGCCGACGATGTGATCGACTCCGGGGTGGATGACTTCGTCGTCGAGGTCAAGAGGCTCACGGGCAAGCGCGGCGCCGACGTCGTCGTCGATCACGTAGGGGGCGACACGCTCGCGAGGAGCGTCCTCGCGACGGCCCGAGGGGGACGGATCGTCACGTGCGGGGCGACGGCGGGCTTTCATCCGCAGATCGATCTTCGGCACGTCTTCTTTCGGCAAATCGCGATTCTCGGTTCGACGATGGGCTCGAAGGGACTTCTCTTCGGCATCCTCGAGCGAGTCCGGACGGGAGCGCTGAGACCCGTCGTCGATCGCGTGCTACCGCTTTGGGAGGCAAGGGAGGCCCACCGCGTCTTGGAATCGCGTGAGGCCTTCGGGAAGATCGTGCTCGAAGTGGATTAGCTCTTCGAATGCGCGGGGCCCGCCGCCGGCGGATGAGGCGACGCCTCTTCGATGCCATCGGGCGCGACGAGGTCGAGGTTCTCGTAGATCTCGGCGAGCGGTATGCTCGCGTCGACCGAAGGCAGTCGGAGCGCGCTTTCCAGCCCCCGAACGGTCGTCAGCCGCCACGTGCCGTCCGTCTCGCGCAAGAGATGATCCACGGCAAAACGGTCGGTGGCGACCAGAACGTATTCGCGGAGAGACTCGATGTGCGTGTAGTGGTCGAACTTCGCGCCCCGATCGTAGGCCTCCGTCGAAGGGGAGAGTACTTCCACGACAAGGGTCGGGTTGATGAGGCTCTGCGGGAAGTCAGCGTGGTACGCCCCTGGAGCGCGGAGCACCGTCAAACCTGGGCGAGCCAGACGCCGCGCTAGGCTCACAGCGGGGTCCCGTCAGTATGGCTCAGACAGCATCACCTTTGCACTTCCGAGCAGGCAATTACGATGTTCCGCCGTCGCTCCAGGCGATCCCTGCTCGCTCGCTCGGTCCCGTGGATCGCAGATTTACCTTGGACCAAATCGCCGTGCACGTCGCGGACGCTGCCGCGGAGAGGCCAGGATCGGCAAAGAGCTCGCGATGGTCTGTATCGTCGCGACGACGTTGGCTGGCTGTGTGCCTGGAGTGGGCATATCCGGAAAAGCGAGAAGGCTCCGACGTCGTCTTCTCCATTGTCAGCTGTCCTTTGCCGCTGCACGACCTCCCGGTCGACTACGTAGCCGTTTTCAAAGAGGGCCGTCGCGACCAAGAACCCGACTGCAAGCTGGTCTCGACGAAAGTGGGCGCCACGGTGTTGAAGTTGAAGCACTGGAAATACGGATCCGAGCCCGAGGGCTTCCGACTCGGACCTTGCGCGCCCCTCCTTCCGGACGTGAAATACACGATTCACGTCAGTGCGATCGGCGTCGGCGAACGCCGGTTCACACTCAAGCAAGATGGCGCTCGTTTCGTTGCAACCACGCTTCGCTTGCGTCTGACTCGTGCCCGCTTGCCGTCCGGTCATTTTCGGTGGACGCGGCGGGGCGCCGATGAGAAAAGCCAGCAACGTTTGATGGGGCCTCGCC
>JBAULD010000053.1:0-2019 GCA_049578005.1 Polyangiaceae bacterium | reverse complement strand
CTGGTGCGGTAACGATCACGAACACCGGCGTCACGTCGGCCGTCGCGGGGACCGGGATCGGCGTCTCCGGTGCCACCGGCGCTGTCACGTTCAGCAACACGGGCGCGACGAGCGTCACTGGAACGTCCGGCGTCTCGTGCTCGCCCACGACTGGATCGGTGAACTGCTCGAACACCGGCGTCACGTCGGTCACGGCCGGGAGCGGGATCAACGTGTCGAGCTCGACGGGCGGCGTCACGATCACGAACACGGCGCTGTTCACAAACAACGTCCCGAGCGGGGCGACCGGGTTCACGTCGTGTTCGGCGGGCGATTTCGTTCAGGGCAACGGGACGTCGCCGCTGGAGTGCAACTCGATTCCGAGTCACGACGTCGTAATAAGTAACGGCACGAGCGGAGCCACCGGGATCAATCTGCTCGATTCGCAGATACTGATCGGTCAGACGTCGACTAACCCCGCCGGCGCCTCGTTGTCTGGCGACGTGACCATGACGGACACGGGCGCGGTCACGTTAACCCATATCCGCAGCAACGCGGTTGCGAATGTGGCGCCCGGTGGCGGTCAGTTTTTAGCGTTCAACGGCGGAACCCTTGCGTGGACACCGACAACGATTTCGTACCCGAATGCGGGCTATTTTACCGGCTCGTCCGGTTCGGTCACGACGTCGCCTACCGTGCTGGCCTCAGGCACGTTCACGATCGGATCGAGCGGATCGGCGCTGCTCAATGTGTCGTACGAGTGCGCCAACGGAGATTCGCTGACAACAAATCAGCTTACCCTCGGACTGTGCGTCGACTGCACCGGGGCGATCCCTGGTGGCATTCAGGCTGGCGGATTCGCGTCCGGCGTCGCCGGTAGCAATATCACCAACGCGTCGGACGTGATCAACCCGTCCGGCCTAACCGCGGCGTCGCACACGTTCAACATTCTGGCGGAAACCGCTGTCACGCCGAGCGTGAACATGGCGTGCACCGCTAAAGCGTCGATTCGCTACTGAACCGTAACCCACTGTTAGTCATGGACAGCACCACTGCCCCGCTCCTCCATCTGTTCCAGACCCGTCAACGTAATTGCACGTTGATCCGGGCGAAAACCCAGCGGAGCACCAGTACGCCACCAGGACGGCAGCGTCGGGAGGTCCCCACACGGACGCGGATCCTGGACAGTACGTATCTGAAGGCAGTAGCGAGCACGGCTCGGCCGCCCACGTGGCGCCCGCTCCGGATGTGGAAACCGATTCGGCCGGCTCCGCCCCGAACCCAGGATTTTCTGCGCCCCCGCACCCAAGCAGCAGCCACGCCAGCCCCGCCAGGAACGTCACGCCCAGCACAATCGGTCCCGCGTTCTCTTTGATGTCGTCTCTCATGCGCCGCATCATACGGCCAATACCGGCCACGCGCAAACGGGCCCGAGCGCGGGTCACGTTTTGAAGTGCCCCGAGTCCGGTTTTGTCGGCGCCTCGGCGGCCCATTCCCGCCCAGCCTCTGCGTCGTACCGCGCGATTGCCTCGTGTAGCAGCGCGCTTTGCCGCGTTCGGTGCACACGGAGGCCGCACCCGCATCGTTCGTCGAGTGCGTCAACGGCGCGGGCGGCCTCGAGGACGTCGGCAAGGGCTCTCGCTGTCGACATGCCCCATTCTAGCCCGGCGGGCGGGGCGGTGGTACGCTTCGGATCATGCCAGCCAAGTGGACAACGTCTCACACGTTTCAAGTCATCCTGGGCGCGATTCTGATCGGTCTCATCGCGGCGCTCACCGCGCTGCTTAAGGAGCCGACCCTTGCACCATGGGTGCAGCCGGTCCTGGCCATGCTGGTCGCCGTCGCCGGTTATCTCGGGGTCACGAGCGGTAAGGGCACGAACGGAATCGGTGGCGGAGGCGCGGCGGGCGTGTTGGTGCTGACATTTGGGCTCTCCACCCTCACCGCCTGTGCGCCCGGGACGACCGTGCCGCCCGTGATCGTCACTGACGCGACCTGTCTCGCCGGTTGGATCACGGTCGACCTCGAGAACGGAATGGC
>JBAULD010000052.1:0-12726 GCA_049578005.1 Polyangiaceae bacterium | reverse complement strand
CACCGGCGCCGGCGAGAGTCTCCGCTTCTTCGTCTGCGCAGTCGCCCGCGACATCTGCGAGCACCCCGCTGTTTCTGACTCCGCCGCAGGCGCCGGGGCGTCCCGATCTCGGGTATTGATAGCCGCGCAGGGATTCGACGCGGAGTGGGAGCGCCGCTATCGTCCCGGCGGTGAACTCGAATCGCGCGCTCGCGCCTGCCGTATTTTTCGTCGTGGCCTGTGGTTGTCCGTCGCCTCCTCCGGCCGCGTCGCCGGCCGTCGCGCAGCCCGTCGCCCAGCCCACGGCTCGTCCGGAAGCTTCCTCATCGCAGCCGCTCGGCTCCGCGCCCGCGTACCCACCCGCCCGTCGCGGGGATCAGGCCGACGATCTCCACGGCGTTCGCGTGTTCGATCCTTACCGGTGGCTCGAAGACGGCTCGAGCGACGAAGTGAAGCGATGGACGAGCGAAGAGGACGCATTCGCACGCTCGTTGCTATCCAAACTCCCCGGCCGTGAGGCCATCGCCGCGCGCTTCAAAGAGCTCTTTTACGTCGAGAGCGCCGGTACGCCGCAGCATCGCGGTAAGCGTTGGTTTTATCCAAAGAGGGACGCGGGGAAAGAGAAGTTCGCCGTGTACTGGCGTGAGGGCAAAGACGGCAAAGACGCGGTGCTCCTCGATCCGAACGCGTGGTCGTCCGACGGCAGCGTCTCTCTCGGCATGTGGAGCGTGTCGTGGGACGGGAAGACGCTCGCCTACGCGGTGAAGAGCAACAACTCCGACGAAGCGACGCTCTACGTCATGGACATCGCGACGGGGAAGAAGAGCGACGTGGACGTCATCGAAGGGGCCAAGTACGCGTGGCCCTCGTGGACGCCGTCTGGCGACGGCTTCTATTACACGTGGCTTCCCCCCGTCGCGAGCGTTCCGGCGCCGGACCGCCCGGGCTTTGCCGAAGTTCGCTTCCACAAGGTCGGCACCGATCCGGCGAAGGACGCGCACGTACGAGAGAGGACCGGCGATCCAAAGACGTTCATCGGAGCGGAGCTCTCCAAAGACGGACGATGGCTCGTCCTGACGACCGAGCACGGTTGGACGCGCACCGACGTCGAATTCATGGATCTGCGCGCCTCCAAGCCCGCGTGGCGGCCGCTCGCCGTCGGCAAGGACGCTCGATACCTCGTCGACGTAGACGGCGACCGCTTCTTCGTGCGCACCAACGAGGGAGCGCCGAAGTACCGCGTTTTCAAGGTCGACCCATCGCATCCCGAGCGCGCGTCCTGGACGGAGATCGTCCCGGAGCGCAGCGACGCGACGCTCGAGGGGTCGAACGTCGTCGCTCATTCGCTGTCGCTCGTGTATCTCCAAGACGTCGTCACCCACCTCGAATTGCGCGACGAAAACGGCAAGCTGATCCGAAACATCGATCTGCCGACGCTCGGCACGTCGGGCGGCTTGAGCGGCACCGTGGACGACGACCTCGCGTATTACTCCTTTCAGTCGTTCACGTATCCGACGGAGATCAACGAGACGAGCGTCAAGACAGGAAAGACCGCCACCTTCTACCGACTCAAAGTACCCGTGGATCCGTCTCGGTACGAGGTGTCGCAGCTCTTCGCGACCAGCAAAGACGGCACGCGCGTTCCCTTTTTCGTCGTCCACGCAAAAGACGCGGCCAAGAGTCCCGCGACGCCGGCGATTCTCTATGGGTACGGCGGGTTCCAGGCTGCGCAGACCCCGTCCTTCGCGTCGTCGATTTATCCTTGGCTCGAGCACGGAGGAATCTGGGTAGTTGCCAATCTACGCGGCGGAAGCGAGTACGGCGAGGAGTGGCACCGGCAAGGCATGCGCCACGAGAAGCAGCACGTGTTCGACGACTATTTTTCCGTCGCCGAAGAGCTGATCCGCGAGGGTTTCACCAGCCCCGGAAAGCTCGCCGCGATGGGCGCTTCCAACGGCGGCTTACTCGTGGGCGCCGCAATCACCCAGCGACCGGAGCTCTTTCGAGTCGCGCTCTGCGGCGTGCCCCTTCTCGACATGGTCCGATATCACTTGTTCGGCAGCGGCAAGACGTGGATAGAAGAGTACGGCTCGGCGGACGACCCCGACGACTTCCGCGCCATCTACCCGTATTCCCCGTATCACCACGTGAGCAAGGGCGCGAAGTACCCCGCCACGCTGATCCTCTCTGCAGACAGCGATGACCGCGTCGACCCGATGCACGCGCGCAAGTTCGCGGCGGAGCTCCAGTGGGCGACCGCGGGCGGACCGGTCCTCCTTCGTGTGGAGAAGCACTCGGGTCACGGCGGGGCGGACTTGGTGCGCGCGGCGGTCGAGAAGCTCGCCGACGAGTACGCGTTCGCGCTCGATCAGATGAAGGATTGAAGGCGCGCCTTCGGGGCGGGGATGCCCAGACCTTCCGCTATGCTCGGGCACGGGCATGGGCACATTTGCGGCGGGCTCTGCTAGCTCTTCTTTCCTAGGTATTGCGTGAGACCCTTGGCGGTTTCGACCAGGTTTGCCTGAATCTTGGCGCCGAGGAATTCTTCGAGCCCTCGACCCACCTTGGCGGCCAGAAACCCCGGAACTCCCCGCATCCTTCTGGCGTCGACCTCGAGCGTTCCTCGGATTTCGAGCAGCGTCGTGTCCGGACCGTCCTCGCGGAAGAGATCGTACCCGGCGCAGCGCAGGGCGTCGCCGAACGCGTGAGTCTCGGTGCGCCAGTCGCAGCGGAGCGAGTCTGCGTTCCACGTGGCGTAGTCCGTCCACGAGAGCATCGAGTCGCCGAGGACGGTGCGGAGCGCCGCGGGGATGTCGCCGCCGCCGCGCCACTCGTTGACGAGATAAGCGACCGGACCGTCGTCCTTGCGCGATTTCACCTCGATGCTGCGAACATTCGGGAGGTAAGGCAAGAGTTGGGCGATGTCGTCGCGGTAGGCCGCGAAGACTCGCGAGCGCGGAAACGGGATGCGGGCGTCTGCGTGAAGGTCCATGGCAGACGCGAAGACTAGCGCATTCCGGCGCGAAGCTTCGCGGCGAACTCGGCCGCCTGCTCGTCGCTTTCGTACTTGTGTCGGGGCCAGAAGAAGCCGCGCAGGCCGTCCCCTTTGCGGCGGGGGACCACGTGGACGTGCGCGTGCGCGACGCTCTGGCTCACGCGGTTGTTCATGGCGACGAAGGTTCCGTCGGCGCCCAGGCCGCGTTCGGCGGCGCCGCAGAGTCGCCGGCACATCTCGAAGATGGCGACGAGCTCGTCCGGCGTCAAATCGATCATCGTTTCGCGGTGCTCTCGCGGAACGACGAGGACGTGTCCTGGAAAGAGCGGCCGCGCGTCGAGGAAGGCTACGCACGACTCGTCGTCGACCACACGGTGTGCGGGCATTTCGCCTGCGACGATTGCGCAAAACGTACACGTCGGCCCGGCCATTCTTGCCTGGAGGCTACTGCCCACCGCCCGTCCGCGGTAGCGTGCCCGTCGTGCGCGGAAGGATGGCCACGCTCGCGATTCTCTTCGCATCGACCGTTGCCGAGAGGTCGCGCGCTTCCGATCCGTTCGAAATCCAAGTGTACGACGGAACGGCGAACCCGGTCGGTGTCCCGGGCCTGGAGCTCCATCTCAACGACTGGGCTACGGGTCATCGAGAAGCGACGGCTCCCGAAGCTCCGCTCCACGGACAAGTGCACTGGACGCTCGAACCGTCGCTCGGAGTCGCTCCCTACTGGGAGATCGGGGCGTACGTGCAGTTCGCCGCGCGGACGGATGCCGGGGTCTTCGATTGGGCCGGCGCCAAGCTCCGATCGAAGTTCGTCTCGCCTCCAGGCTGGGACGCGCATTGGCGCTTGGGCCTGAACCTGGAGCTTTCCTACCTGCCTGCCACCTACGATGGCAGCCGCTGGGGAAGCGAGGTGCGGCCGATCGTTGCTTGGCAGGACGACCAGTGGCTCTTCGTCGTAAACCCCATCCTCGGACAGTCCTTGGCCAGTCCGGGATGGTCCGACGGACCTACGTTCGAGCCGGCGGCGAAGTTCTGGCGCGCGCTGGGCCGTCTCGCCGCCGGACTCGAGTACTACGGCACGCTCGGCCCGATCGCGGCGCCGTTGCCCCTTCGTGCTCAAGAGCACTACGTCTTCGAAGTCATCGATGTCCTCCACCTGCAGAACGTCGAATTGAACTTCGGCGTCGGCGAGGGCCTGACCCCCGCCAGTGCAGGTATCGTCATCAAGGCCATCGTGGGCTATGAGTTCGATACGGTCATGCCCACCCCCAATGCACCGATGTCCCGGCTTCCATGACCCTTGCCGCAGGCGACAAAGCGCCCGACTTCACGCTGCCTTCCGCAGACGGTGGGCGCGTCTCCTTGTCCGATCTGACGAAGGCCAAGCGGCGTACGGTCGTCGTTTTTTTCTATCCGAAGGACGACACGCCCGGATGCACGGCAGAGGCCTGCGGCTTCCGCGATCTCTACGAAGAGTTCGCCCGTGCGGGCGCCGAGGTCGTCGGGATCAGCACCGATTCGACCGAATCGCACCAGCAGTTCGCGGGCAAGCACAGGTTGCCGATGAAGCTGCTCACCGACGCCGACGGAGCGGTTCGGCGGGCGTACGGGGTTCGCGCGACTCTCGGGCTATTTCCCGGACGAGCCACGTTCGTCGTCGATCGCGACGGCGTCATACGCCATAGTTTCGCTTCGCAGCTTCGGGTCGTCAGCCACGTTCAGAAGGCGCTGGCAGTGGTACGACAACTGGAGCATCCGTCTCCGTCGTGAGCCCGTGCAGGAATCGCCGGGGTCCCTCGGAGCACCACGCGAGAAACTCTGCGGTCGGTCCGGCGGGCGCCGGATGGATCACGAGGTGAGTCCTCGCCGCGCGATGACTTGGTCGCGTGCTCTCCGGGTCGACTTCGGCCTCGTGCCAAGAGCCGACGTTCACATACGTGGCTGTTCCTTCGGCGACCGAGGCCACCTCGGGTGTGTGGGTGTGGCCCATGACGACGAACGCCGCAGGGAAAAGGCGCGCAAGGTGTCCAGCCCGCTCCACGAGCGCTTGGTCGTTGTCCAAGCGCTCGCCGAACCAGGCTCGGCGCCTCGCCCTCAAGTGGAAGTGGACGAGGGTCCAAGCGAGTGCGATGGCGGCGACGACGGGCCATCGCCAGGGGGCCGATCCGGCGATCGCGATTGCGGCGACGGCCGACGTACCGATCATGGTCAGGGCGAGGCGGTCCAATAGGACGCTCGCCAGGATCTTCGATGCCGACCGGGTCACGGGCGGCGCCTGCAATGCCGCCAGAGCTCGGAGCCGCTCTATCCCCAGCCGAGTCGCTGCCGCGAGCGCTGCCATTCGCCGCTCGTGCTCCTCGCGGAGCGCCTGCGCGGTACCCGACAGGTACGCGCGCCGCATTCGAAACAGCTCGACCACCGCTGAAGCAAAGCGCGCCGACAGGCGGAGCAGCCCGCCGAGGCCGAGACGGGCTCCGAGCATCACGTAGTCTGCGAGCCCCATGAGGTGGTGGCCGTACTCGGGAATGCCGCGCGTCGGTCGTACGACCCAGCGCAAGAGGACGTCCGAGAAGCTGCGCGCGATGCGGCGGTGGTCGTTCGGCGACAGCGGCGCCATCACGTGTTCCGTCGAACAGAGGGTGTCGTATTGATGACCGTGCTCGACGTACGCAACGCCGCCGACGTAGTAGAACCACGGGGCGAACTCGATACGCGCGTTGAATTCGTCGGCGAACGTGGCGTCGCCGCCGCGCGCACGAACGGCCATCCCCGTAAGAAGGGCGCGAAGCTCGTCTTTCACGCCATCCCAATGGAACTCGACGTCGTGGTTGCCGTGGATGATCGTCAGTGCGTGTCCGTCCGCGACGAACTCGGCGAGCGCCTCGAAGACGGGTTTGTGACGCACCGCGACCGCTCGGAGCTTCACGCGCCCGTGGTCTGCTGCGTTGCCCAGACCGTGCTCGCGCTCTTCGGCGCTCGGCTCGGTAGCGAGCTCCCCCACTTCGGGCAAGATGGCCATGCCGATGAAATCGATGAAGTCTCCGGCGATGACGAGCCGCCAGCGACGGCCCGCGGATGGAGTCTTCCGGTAGTGCGCGAGCAGGTTCGCGAGGTCCGAATCGACGCACTCCGAGCGGCGCGTGCCATCGCGGGTCAGGTCGTTCAAGTCGTTGCCGAGATGAACGTCCGACAGGATGAGCAAGCTCTCGTCGAACACGGTGGAAGTCACGGGCGTCATTAACTGTGCGCTGCCGCTCGGCCACCAGCAAGGTTGGGAGCGCACGAACTCGTCACGTAAAGGTCATCTTCTTCGAGCGAGCCTGCTAGACATCGATAGGGTGAGCCAACACCAGAGCTCTGTCACCGTTTCGACGCGCGGCCGAGGCTTGTACGACATCACGGGCGAAGTCGCTAAGCTGGTCACCAAGTCCGGGGTCACGACGGGCCTATGCACGGTGTTCGTGCGTCATACGAGCGCGTCACTCGTGATCCAGGAAAACGCGGACTCTGCCGTCCTTCGAGACATGGCGCGTTGGATGGAGGCAATCGCCCCGGAGAATGCGGAGTACGAGCACGACGCGGAAGGACCCGACGACATGCCGGGCCATTTGCGCGCGTCGATCACGAGAACGAGCGAATCGATCCCCGTGACGCGAGGCTCACTCGGTCTCGGCGTATGGCAGGCCGTCTACCTGTGGGAGCACCGGCGGTCGAGCCAGACGCGCGAGATTGTGGTTCACGTCTCGGGGGATTGAACCATGGCGAGTCGCTCCCGCCTCCGCGTCACACTTCCTCTCGGACCGGGTTCGTCAGCTTGCCGATGCCCTCGATTTCGATGGTCACCACGTCGCCCGGGCTCAGCCACCGAGGCGGGACTCGGGCCATCCCCACGCCGTGGGGCGTTCCGGTGAGAATGACCGTCCCGGGCACGAGGGTCGTGCTGCCGCTCAAGAACTCGATGAGGTGCCGAACGTCGAAGATCATGTCGGCGGTCGTCCAGTCCTGAACGCGTTCGCCGTTCAGGACCGTGGCTATCGAGAGCGCGTTCGGATTGGCGATCTCGTCACGGGTCACGAGCCGCGGCCCCAGCGGCGCGAACGTGTCGAACGTCTTGCCGCGACACCATTGGCCCCCGCCGAGTCGCTTTTGCCAGTCGCGCGCGGAGACGTCGTTCGCGCACGTGTACCCGAGCACGTACTCGAGCGCCCGGTCCCGCGAGATGTTCTTGGCCGCCTTGCCGATGATGACGGCGAGCTCGCACTCGTAGTCCACTTCGTCGCTCCGCAAATGACGCGGGAGAACGATGGGTTCGCCGGGGTGCTGAAGAGCGCCCACGCCCTTCATGAAGACGACCGGGTGCTCCGGAATCTTCGCGTTCGTTTCTTCCGCGTGACGCCGGTAGTTCAAGCCGATGCAATAGATCTGAGACGGTACGATCGGGGCGAGGAGCTTGGCCACGTCGGCGCGCTCCGACGTCGGCGACCATGCGCCGAAAATGTCACCTTCGATTCGTGTGACCGATGCGTCCGGGCTTTCGACCCCGTAGTGCGTTCGTAAGTCGTGGTCTCGGTACCGAACGATTTTCACGGCTCGATGCTCCTTTCCACCGGAGTGCAGCCCCGGGCGCTCGACTCGTAACAGGCTTCCACCACGGCCATCGTTCGAAAGGCGTCCTCGACGGCGGTCGGCAGCTCGGACGTTTCTCCGTCGGCGCGCCGCATCAGACTGGCCATGGTTCCGACGAACGCGTGCGGAAACCAGCTTCCATCGAGTGCGATCGAACGCCATTCGCCGGGCACATCGCTCGCGTCGAGCTGGCAATACTCCAGGGCGTCCGGGAGGCCCCGGGGGTAGTCCAGGTTCACCCCGAGTCGCGCCTTGATGGCTCCCATGGTTCCCTCGAGTTTGAGGTAGCTCTCCTGGTGGCGCGGCCCGAACGCGTGGCCGTGATTGGTGGTGATCGTGGCGCGCCGCACGTCGCCGTAGTCGAACAGAATGCCCGTCCGGGTCGAGGCGAGATCCATCTGCTTCGGGTGCTTCACCGTCTTGCAGAAGACGCCCGAGGGCTCGCCGAAGAACGAGCGGACGAGATCCACGTAGTGAATGCTGTGATAGACGATTTCCATCCTCGGAATTCCGAAGAGGAACGTCCAGATCTCCCAAGGCATGTGACAGGTGACGCGCACCTCCGCGTCGTGCAGATTTCCGATCGCGCCCCGGGCCACGAGATCGCGGGCCGCGATGACGCACGGGGCAAATCGAAGCTGGAAGTTCACGGCAGCGATCAGTCGCTTGCGCCTGCACGTGTCCAAAATGGCTCGCGCTTCTCCGATATTCTCCCCCATAGGCTTCTGAATCAGGACGGCGGCGCCGTCGGGCAACTCGGCGAGCACCGAGGCGACGGCGCGGGCAGGGACGGCCAAATCGAAGACTGCGCTGTCGGGGGCCGTTTCGACGGCGTCCGCGAGGGAACGAGCGACGCGTGGGATTCCGAAGTCTCGGGCGAGTGCGTTAGCCCTTTCGAAGTCGATGTCGTGCACGCTGGCGAGCGGGAAGCCCGCGAGCTTGTACGCCGGCAGGTGCGCGTCGCGGACGATTGCGCCCGCCCCAAGGCTGACGATCGGTCGGGGCCGTCGAGGAAGTACCGGACGCTGCAGAACGCTCGCCGCGTCGATTGTCGCCGGAGGATTCACCTCAGCTTCCCCTCGACACTCGGTCCAAGGTCGCGCGGGCCTCGATCACGAACGCGTAACACTGGAGCGCCTCGCGGATCGTGGCGTCGTGCTTTGCCCGCACGCCCTGCGCCGCCGCGCGGAACGCCAAGTACCGCTCCGTGTCGAGGCCGAGCAGCGCAACGACGAGGGCGGGCTCACGCGGTTGCGAAGCAGCCCCCAGGAGCGCGGACGCGGACGCGAGTGCCTTCGACAAGAGTTCGTGGCAGGCGATGATGGCTCCCGCGGCGTCGCGCGCGCCGAGCAGCTGCTCCACGCGCCGCACCGATTCATGGTCTGCCGGAGGCCAAAGCTCGATGAGGGAGAAGGCCTCCGCGCTCGCCGGTGCGGCGAGACGCGTCGACCCCACGGGACTCGGTAGGGGCGGATCGGCCTCGGCGGCCGGCACCGAGCGGGAGGCCGGCGATTGCGCCGATGCGTGCGAGCCTGACTTCGCCCGCGTCCTCAAGACGCCGAGGCGCGCCGTCGCGGAAGACGAGCGCGCCGGCTGCGAGTCTGCGAGCTCTTTGATGGCATCGGTCAGGCCGACGTCGTCCGCGTCGAGGAAGAGCGGCATCCCTTCCGGCTTCGAGCCCGCCATGGGCAGCTCGGCGCGATAGGCCTCGACCACGTTTCTCGTAATCCTCTCGAGAAGCTCGAAGACCCCGTCGCCCGTCGTGGCCACCGTCGGTACCGACGGTGCGCTGAAGAGATTGAAACGGCGGTCGAGATCGTCCAGGGCCACGAGGTCCGGCAAGTCGCGCTTGTTCCACTGAAATGCGTGGGGCAGGGCGCTGAGTTTGCGCCCCTGTTCGGCGAGATTTGCGTTCAGATCCTCCAGCGATTCCAGGTTCGCATCGAGGCGTGCTGCCTGCGTATCGGCCACGAAGACGATCCCGTCGGCGCCGCTCAGGACGAGTTTGCGGGTGGCTGCATAGTACACCTGTCCCGGAACCGTGTAGAGCTGGAGCTTGACCGTGACGTCTCCCACCTTCAGAAGCCGGACCGGCAGGTAGTCGAAGTAGAGCGTTCGGTCGGTGTCGGTCGCGAGCGACAACATATTGCCGCGGTTCTCGGGCTTCGTCGCCGCGTGCACGTGCTGTAGGGTCGTCGTCTTGCCGCCCAGCCCGGGGCCATAGAAGACCACTTTGAAGAGGAGCTCTCGCCTGAGGCGATTGATCGACGCCATGAATCGGGCGCCTTGAGCATAGCTTAAGGGAGCGGCGCCTTAGGCGCTGAAGATGCGCCGTATTTCCTCGGCCATTTCTTCTTCCGTCTTCTTTTTCGCGAGCGCCAGTTCCTTCAGAAGCAGGCCGCGCGCCTGATCGAGGAGGCGGCGCTCGCCGAATGAAAGGTCCTTGTCGAACTTCAGGCGGTTCATATCGCGCAGCACCTTCGCGATCTCGACGGGCGAACCGCTCTTGATCATCTCGGTGTACACGCGAAAACGCCGGCTCCACGGCTGCACATCGACGGCGACTTCGCGAGCTCGCATCGTCGACATGATGTTGTTGGCTTCTTTGTCGGTCATCACGCCCCGCAGCCCGACTTGCGTCGCCGCGCTCCGCGGCACCATGACCTTCATCCCGTTGTCGAGGATACGCAGAATGTAGAAGGTCGTGTGGGTCCCGCCGATGTCGCGCCGCTCGATGGCGGTGACTTCCCCGACTCCATGCGCGGGATGCACGGCCTTGTCACCCACTTGGAAGTCGGGGGACGGAGCGTGCTGCATCGGCGGGATGGACCCGGGCGGACCAGGGCGTCCGGGAGGCCGAGTGGACGGAGGACGGGGGGGGGCCACCGGGGGCTCGATGCGGGGCGACGGTTTGGCAGCCCGTTTGCCGTTCGTTTTCGCCTGAGAATTCGATGACATGGACGTTGGGGTGGCGGTGGCGATGTGGGCGGCTGAGCCTGAGGGTGCGGTTCGGGCCATTGAAGTGCTCGGAGACAGGGGAGCGGGGTGCGCTACCATCAGGTGGCGCCCGACGTCAATGAGGGGGGTCGATTGGGCAGTGTAGCCCGCCGGACGTTAGCCCGCGCGCGAGTGGATAGATCTGTCCCGCCGACTGAAGTACTGCTGGCGGCGAACGGATGGAACAACCGCGCGCTCTCCCGGGTCTCGCCGTCGCCTTTCTCTTCGCCTGCTCTCCGAGCCCACCGGCGACTCCGGCCGCGGCGCCGCCCGCGCCCGCAATCGCGCTGGCAGACGCCGGGCCGGTCCCTCCTGCAGCTCTGCCTTCGGCCTCGCTCCCTCCCGAGGAGCGAGCAAAGGCTTTGCTCGCGAGGATGACGCTCGAAGAGAAGATCGACTACCTCGGAGGCGAACATGACTTTTTCATTCGCGGCATCGCTCGCCTCGGCATTCCCGAGATCAAGATGTCGGACGGACCCGCCGGGTGCCGCAACTGGGGGCCGAGCACAGCCTACCCCGCGCCTCTCGCCACGGCTTCGACGTTCGATCCGGCGCTCGCCGAGCGCGTGGGAAGGTCGATCGGGCGCGACTGCCGAGCTCGCGGAGTGCACGTTCTCCTGGGGCCCGGCGTGAACATCCATCGTTCGCCGTTGGGCGGCCGCAATTTCGAATATCTCGGCGAGGATCCCTTTCTCGCGGGCAAGACGGCAGCGGCCTTCATTCGCGGCGTCCAGAGCGAGGGGGTCCTCGCCACGGTCAAGCACTTCGCCGGCAACAATCAAGAGTGGGATCGGAACCACGTAAGCTCGGAAATCGACGAACGCACCCTGCGCGAGATTTACTTCCCTGCGTTCGAACGCGCGGTGCGCGAAGGGGGCGTAGCCGCAGTCATGACGGCGTACAACCTACTCAACGGAACCTACTGCTCTCACGACGCCTGGTTGCTTCGTGACGTTCTCCGAAAAGAGTGGGGCTTTTCCGGAATCGTGATGTCCGATTGGGGCGCGGTGCACGACACGCTCGGCGCGGTCACGGGCGGCTGCGATCTGGAGATGCCGTCAGGCAAATACATGAATCGCGCGACGCTCCTTCCCCTCCTCTCCGAGCACAAAATTGACGTCGCGGCGGTCGACGAGAAAGTCTTGCGTATTCTGCGCACCATTGTCGCGGCCGGATTCTTGGATCGCACGCAAAAAAGAGACGACATTCCGCTCGATGACCCGACGAGCGCGGATACGGCGCTCGGTTCGGCGCGCGAGAGCATCGTTCTTCTCAAGAACGTCAGGGGCCTCCTGCCCCTCGATCGTACGAAGATCAAGCGGATCGCCGTCATCGGCCCGAATGCTTCGCCTGCGGTCGCCGGGGGCTATGGGAGTGCGTTCGTAACGCCGATACACGCAGTCAGTCTGCTCGAAGGCGTGAAACAGGCCGCTCCGTCCGCGCGCGTCGATTATCACCCCGGCGTGCGTCAGGCCGCCGAGTTCACGCTCCTCGGGAAAGGGTGCTTTGCCGGCGGGGTTCAGCAAGCGGTGTTCGCAGGCACCGGACTCGCCGGCGACCCAATCTCGACGAGCACGGTCGATCGAATCAATTTCCGCACTGAAGGCGGTCTTCCCCAGCCGCTGTCGCCGGGTTTGCCGGCGGAGAACTTCTCGGTTCGCTGGACCGGCGAGATTTCGGTGGAAAGAGCGGGTCGCTACGAGCTCGTCACCAACACCGACGACGGCGTTCGCCTTTTCGTCGATCAAAAACGGATCATCGACGACTGGACCGAGCATCCTGCGAAGACCAATTCGGCCACGCTGGACCTAAGCCCCGGACGTCATTCCGTTGTTGTCGAATACTATCAAGGGGGCGGGGGCGCTATCGCCCAATTCGGGTTTAGCCCCGAGGGCGTGTCCAAGGTCCCCGTCTTCGACGGCGGGCCGGACGTGTCGGCTCTCGCTCGCCAGGCGGACGTCGTCATCGTGAGCGTGGGATTCGGACAGTCGGCCGACAGCAATAGCTTGCGCGCACCGTTCGACGGGCGATGGCCGCCGTCGTGGGCTCGGCAGCGAGGCCTGGTCGAGGCGGAGGACAGCGACCGACCGTTCAACCTGCCGGCGGCGCAGATCGAGACGATCCGGCTC
>JBAULD010000051.1:0-20648 GCA_049578005.1 Polyangiaceae bacterium | reverse complement strand
CGGAACGCTCTATCCGATTGGCAGCACGCCCATGTCGAAGACGGATTGGGCGCAGCAATACGGCCTTCTCTATCCCGTATTGAAAGTGATCAAAGAGATCTTCGACCCCGCGAACATCCTGACGCCCGGCCCGGGCATCTTCTGACGAGCGAACGTTACTAGAGGCCTAGCCTAGAACCCTGGTGATTTGCGTCGAGAGCGAGCGAGCCCGGCGGCGAGCGCGCGGAGCGTACTTTCCGTGATTTCCCGTACGCGAGCACGCTCGCCGCCGGGATCGCGAAGCAATTGACGAAAATCGCCAGGTTCTAGCCTGTTTGTGAGGACTGCCGCGCATCCCATTGCCAGCTTCCGACGACCGCGGTATTTCCGGCATCCCGGAGGCCGCCCATGTCGATCACGCTCTACCACCACCCGTACTCACGCGCTGCGAACGCGATTTGGATGCTCGAAGAGCTCGGTGTCGATTACGAGCTTCGCTTCGTCGATATCCTCAAGGGCGCGCAGAAGGCGCCCGAGATCGTCGCCCTGAACCCGATGGGTAAGCTCCCGATCCTCACGGACGGCGACGTCGTCGTGACGGAGTCGGCCGCAATCGGCCTCTACCTGGCGGATCGCTACTCTCTCGGCAAGCTCGCTCCCACTCCAGACGATCCCGCGCGCGCCGCGTACCTCCGTTGGTCGTTCTTCGCACCGTCGGTGATCGAGCCCGGAGCGATGGCCAAGAGCTCCGGCTGGCAGTTCAAGCCGAGCCAGGCGGGCTGGGGTTCGTACGAGAGCATGATTGCCGCCATGGAGAGCGCCGTTGCAGGGCGAAGCTACGTCCTGGGCGATCGCTTTTCGATGGCCGACGTCGTCTTCGGGGGGACGATCCGGTACATGCTGCGCTTCAAGATCATCGAACCGACGCCCACCCTCGCCGCGTACGCCGAACGGCTCGCCTCGCGACCGGCTGCGCAGCGCGCCGACGAGCGCAACGCGAAGATCGTCCGGGAGCACGGCCTCGGGTGATGGCTCAAGGTACGTAGTGGGCGGGGTCGCGCTCGAACCTATCGCGGCAGCGATCGCTGCAGAAGGAATAGGCCCTCCCGAGGTACTCGGCACGCGGAGAGCCGACCGAAGGTACGAGATGCATTCCGCACACGGGGTCCCGCGCTTCTTCGGCGCTCTCTTCGCTGGGAATTACCGCTCGTTGGTCCCGCTCGCCGCCCGACGCTGCGAGGGAGTGCAGGTACGCAACGAGGTCGTCGACCTCCGGGGCGGTGAGGTGCCCTCGGTAGGGCGGCATGAGCGGGTTGTAGCCCGACACGACCTTGCGCGCGGGGTCGAGAATCGACTCGCGCAAGTAAGCATCGTCGGCCAAAGTGGTCTCCCCGTGTCCAATCGCCACCGTCGCTCCAGCCAGGCCGTCAAGTGTGGGGGCTACGCGTGGATCGGAATGGCAGGCGCTGCATCCGACGGAGCGGAACAAGTCGAAACCGCGCGACACGCTCGTCCCAGCCGGCGACTCGTGGCTTGAGGCAACTTCGGCAGACCGGACCCCTTCCGCGTTCGTCTCGAGATGGGTTGCGTCGGCCATCAATCGGGCGATCGATGGCTCGTCGAGACTGCCATAGAGCCCCCGGACGCGGCCGGCACGATCGACCAGGAAAAAAAGAGACGTGTGCATTAGAGGCTCTTCCGGGTCGGGGCTGCGCTCGAACGGGACGTGCATCGCTTGAGCGAAATCGGCGACGTGAGCCGGGTCCGGTCGCACCAAGAGCCAACGAGGGTCGGCATCCCAGCGGGTTGCGTAAGCCGCGAGCACCTCCGGTGTGTCGAAGTCCGGATCGATGGAGAACGAGACGAAGCGAATCTGGGAGGATCGCATCGTCCTCCGCAAGAGCGTCATTTCGGCCGTGATGATTGGACAAAGGCTCGTGCATCGCGTGAAGATGAAATCGGCGATCCAGACGTGGCCCCGCAGCGTCGCATTGCGAATGACGCGGCCCTCGGCACTTTCGAAGGCAAACGAGGGCATGTCCCAAAGGATGGGTGGCGCTCCCTCGGCCCCGTCGTGGACCGAAGCGCCCGCGCCGCTCGGCGAGTGTCGGAGCACTCCCCGCACGAGGAAAACCGTCACGAGGACGGAGGCGAAGACGAACGACGCGCGCGCCGACTTGCCGAGCGCACCCCTGGCTTCGAAAAGAATCCGCTTGGACGAAGAAGCCGTTAGCGCCTCCGCGCTCGCCGTCTCAGCGAGCCGAAGGCAATCAAGCCCAGCGCGGCCACCGCCCAAGACTCTCCACCCGTCGAAGCCCCGGTGCTGCCGCAGCCGCTCTTCGAGCTCGAAGGGGACTCCGTGTTCCCTCCCGACGAGCTGGCGCCACCGGACCCCGAAACCGTGTTGGCGCCGCTCGAAGCCTGCGAGCTACCGCTACTGCTCCCGTTCGTGCTGGCCGGGGACCCTCCGCTTCCGCTCGACGAACCGTTCGTGCTTCCCGCACCGCTCGATCCCCCCGAAGAACTCGAGCTGCTCGACCCCGTCGCCCCACTGGAAGAGCTAGAGCCCGTCCCCCCCCCGGCCCCGCTGGCATCGGGCGCTTCGAGCGACGAGTCGACCTCGCCGGACTTTTCCGCGCCGGTGTCGTCCATCGTGGCGTCGATCACCGAAGCGTCGGAGCTCCCTCCAAACGTGATGTCGGCGCAGTGATGGTAGTAACAATCGGATACGGGGTGATCGGTCATCATCATGATGACCTGAAGGGTGCACGGCCGCGCGCTCGTGCAGGTGGCGGCTGGGGGAATCGTGACTTGGAACGTCTGACTCCCGGTCTGCATCGTCGTGGTCGACGTCGATCCGGCGGGCAACCCCAAGCCGTCGGCGATGATGGGCTGGGTGGCCGACCAGGTCAGATTACGCATCAGCGCCGGTGTGCAGCTCGTTCCGTTGACCGCCACCGGATCGGGCAGGGTGGTGAGGGTTTGGCTCGAGCTAGGTCCCTCAGCCAGCGAGACTCGAAACCACCCGGGGTGCGCGATCGTGACGGTGATCGAAACCGTGACCGTTCCGCCCTGCTCGACCGTGACTGTGTTGGTGGGGGTTCCTTGCGGATCGCCGAGGGCCAGATCCGCCATCGCGGCGCAGGGGCCCTTCTTTTGAGGACCTCCGGCCGTGTCCTGGGACATCCAACTCGCCGGAGCGTCGATCTTGAAGTGCGCCTCGGCCCTGGCGGCTGTGAAGACGAAGGCAGCCGCGAGGCATGCAAAAGCACCCAAAGATCCGTTGCGCCTTGCGCCGACTGAGAACATCGGAAGCTCCTTGCCGCGCCTGACGCGACTGCGCCTCATCTTAGCTGGCGACGGCCATCTGCGCGCGCGCCAGTGCTCTGGCGCCGGGGGATTCGGGTGGCTCGCGTCGTTTCCGGGCCTTCGCCGCCGCGATCTCGTCCGGCCACACCGGAAATTGGTCGCCAATTTGGAAGCGAAAGCCACCCAGGTGACGGCGCCCTGCCGCGGCGACTCACGAGCCGATGCCTCACTGGGGCAGTGGAGTGGGCGGCGCGGGCGGCAGCATGTCGTTCGATACACAAGAGGACAGGTCGAAAAGCAAAAACTCCATGGCCTTCTCTTGGGGCGTCAAGTCGCTCGACGCGCAGCCGGTCGGGAATGGGGCAATCGTATCGTTGGCGACCGTTGAGACGTGAATGCCCGTATGCACGACTCGACCGCACTGCTGATTGGGTGCGGCGGCCTCTTCGAGGGGGGTGTTGGCGGAGAGATAGGGCACGCCTTTCTTGTCGTCGTACACCCATCGCTGTGCGACCGTCGCCATGACGGACGTAGCGGGGTCCTTCACATTGACGAGGTCGATCGATGCGCGGACCGTCGACGCACCCACGGAGAATAACCAGTCGGCCATCGCGCTGCCCTTCGGGAAAGACGTGTCCACGAGATATGAGCCGTCGCCCCCGGGCGCATAGGACATCGCGACGGGATCTTCCCACTCTGCGATCGCCGGGAACGGACTCTGCGTGTACTTCGTTTGCTTGTCGATCGCTGCGCCTTCGGGCGAGGCCTGAATCACCTTGTCGCCATCGAGCAGGCCCCCGCGGAGCCAGCTGTAATTGTAATGTTCGAGAAAGACGCGACCACCGGTGTCGAGGAACGCCTTCAGTCCCACTTTTTCGGGCGCCGTCACGGCCCTTCCGGCGGCCTGACTGCCTTGGCAGGAGACGATGACGACGTCGTAGTTCGATAGCCCGCCGACGCCCCCGTCGGCCAGCCCGCCGTCGGCCGCGTCGAAGCTCGCGAAGAGCTGCGAAAACGCAGGAAAAGTCCCTGCCTTTGCGTACGCGGTCACGGCGTTGTCGACGCTTGCTCCGCCGGTCAGGTCGTTCGTGTAGAGGTTGATTCGACCCGTGCCGGAGGGGTCCGTGAACTCGGAATCGGACACGCCCATCCGCCGGAGGAGACACTCGAGACTATCCGCGCCGCCGACCGCCAGCGCGATCTTCGGCAGATGCCCTTCGCCCTGGTTGGCCGGAAGGCGAAATGTCGCCGGGTCATCGAACTGGTTATTCTGACACGCCTTGATTTCGGGTAGCGTAATGAGGCGCCGCCACTTCCCAATCTGGATTACGAGCGGGACATTCGAGCCTACCGGAACATCTTGCAGCACGAATTGCCCAGTAGCGTCCGTGAGTGCCGACGCAATGGGGTGGCCCGAGACCGGAGTGGCGCAAGTATCACATGTCGGACCCGTCGAAATGTCGTCGACCGACGTGCTAGGAACGTAGACGACCACGTCGTAAAGCGGCACCTTGCCCGCCGGGTCATAGACCTTTGCCGTCACGGTGGTCTTGGCGCCGCCCTCACATCCTTGTTGTACGGCGCAGGGCAATCCGGAGCCGCCGCACGGAGCCGAAGCACCGCCGTCCTGAAAGAGAAGTACGGGCGGAGCGCCCCCTCCGCTCGGGGTCGCTGAGGAAGGCGCCATCGCGGAGGTCTGGTCTTGGCCTCCGTCGTCGCTGCCCGTAGGGTCGACGAGGAGCGGCGTGACTCGAGCGCAGGACACAAGTTCGAACGCGAAAAAAATGAGCGGCACGTCTACCCGCCTTGTCGTCCGCATCGTTTGTTTCTCCGTAGGAAGCACGTCGCCCGCCGATCGCTGAGGGCAGCGGGAGGGCGCGTCGTGTCGAGTGTGCCTTTGCCGGTTAGTAACCGGTCGCACCGTTGCGCAGGCGCCCGCCTGTTCTTTTTTGTGTGGGCGCGGCACCTTGGCGCGCGAGTGCGCGAGGGCTGGACTCCCTCGCCTTGCAACCCGAGCCGCTCGGTGACAGCTTTTGGAGCAAAGCTCGTGACGCTGCGTCGACGGACTCCATGGGGCCGGCCCTCGGGCCCGTGCGCGCTCGGAGCGGCGGGTGCATTCGGCGCGTTCGCGGTCCTCTCGCCGATGTCGTGCGGTCGCGTCCAAATCGAGCTTTTCGCCGATGGCGACGCGGAATCGCCGCCGAGCGCGAGCGACTCCTCGCCCGGCGGCAATGCGGGCTCCTCCCCAGATGCGCAAGGAACCGCCGTAGCGCACACCATGACAGATTGCGACTCGCTCGCCGTCAGCGACCCCGAGCTTGTGCTGCCCTTGACGAAGGCGAGCGTCACGAAGCCGCTCTTGCCGGCCACGCCGACTGACCCCGCCTGTATTGTTTCTGCCGCCGTGTCGACTCCCGACGAGACACAGACGAGCGCCGATACCGCGCGGATCGCCGCCGCGCTCAAGTCGGCATGCCCTGTCGTCAAGCTCGTCGCGAGCGGAGCGAACAACGCCTTCATCTCCGGACCGCTGGACATCGTCGGGCCGGAGGTCCTCTGGATCGACACCGGGGTGACCCTGTACGCCTCGCTCGACGCGGACTTGTTCGCGTCAGAGGGCCGTACGTCCTGCGGAGCGCAAGACTTCGACGAAGACTGTGATTCGACCGGCGGCACCCAATGCACGGCCCTCATCAACATGTCGGGGTCCGGACCGCAGCTCGTCGGAGCCGGGACCATCGACGGCCAGGGGGGGAAACCGATCATCGTCGGCGGCACTCAACAGAGCTATTCGTGGTGGGATCTTTCCGCGGCCCTGAGGAGTGACGACGACCCGGACGCAGGCGTAAATCCCAGCAACTGTGGCCACACCCCAGCCGCGCAGCGCGGAGGCAGCCCCCCCAATCCGCAGCTCATCATCGGCGGCGCGAAGAGCACGGGGGCCTCGGACAGGAAGACCGCCAACCTGGTCATCGTCGGCCTTACCCTCCATAATTCGCCCAAGTTTCACGTGAAGTTCTCGAGCGACGGCTTCACGGTCTGGGGCAATACAATTCTGACGCCGTCGGACAAATCGATCCTGCCCAGTAGCGCGCGCAACACCGATGGCATCGACCCCGGCGAAGGGTACCTGGCCACGAACGGGGCGATCGTCTGCAACATGATCAGCACGGGCGACGACGACATCGGCCTCAAGGGCCACTACGGAGTGGGCAATGTCGTCGTAGCCCACAACCATTTCGGCTCGGGCGGCGGCATTGCGATCGGAAGCGAGACCCAAGGCGTCCCCGGCCTCACGGCGACCGATACGGCCGCCGGCGCCACGACGGGGCTTGGCATCCAGGACGTCGACATCTACGACGTCACGATCGACGGCGATACCCGTTCGAGCGGCGGCCCCAAGTCGGACATCGGCGGCGTACGAATCAAATCGGACATTTCTCGGGGCGGGATCGTCCAAAACACGTTGTTTCACGACATTTGCTTGCGCGACATCGTCAATCCTATCTCGATCAATCCCCACTATTCGGCGGCCACGGCGACCCCCCCGCTCATTCCTTACTTCAAGGGCATCACCATCAGAAATCTGCACGCCGTTTCGGGCTCGTCGCCAGATGGATCGATCGTCCCGACGGTTATGCTCGCGGGATCGGACTCGGCACACCCCACGAACGTGACTCTCGACAACGTCCTCGTCGAGGGCATCACCCCGGCGAACGTGATCGCGGACCCGGACACGCCTACCGTGACCTTGAACGCGATGTTCGCCGGTCAAGGCGCAAATTTCGCCGTCCCGCCGCAGTTGATGGAAGCGGGCAGCCCGACAGGGAATCCGTGTGACTGGGGTTGGCCCGTTCCGCGGCCGAATTAGAGGCGGCTTGCGGGACAGACAGTAGGATGTACCGATGACCACAACGGTCGTGGTCGACATAGCCCCCGCGGACGAACCGTCGGCGAACGCACGCTTCTTGCTCGACGCTTGCAATGCAAGCGTGCGCGACGGGCGATGTATCTTCCGTCGTGACGCTGCTCCCGGCGATGAGAGCACTGCCGTCGCCATACTGACCTGGGAAGGGGAGGCCGACGCCACCGCCCGCATCGAGGTCGGAATTCGGATGCGCGGCACCCCGCAGTGGCATGCCCGCTTTCTTTCTTTCTCGATGACCGATCCGCCGGCCGAACGATGGCGAGCCGTGGGCTTCGCCATCGCGACCACGGTCGGGGAAGCAACTGCGCAAAACGCCGCCGCTTCCCCTCGAGACTCGACGCTTCCCCACGGAAATGCCCCACTCCGAGAAGAGGCTCGCGTGCCGAGCCCGAACCGTGCGTTGAGGTCATGGATCGACGCGCAATTCTCGATGGTCACGGGCGGCCAAGGGTCGCTCTCGGCGGCAGGCGGAGAGCTGCGCGTCGCGTCGATGGTCTTTGGCGATGCGTTTCTGTTCGGCGCCGCGGGCTGTACCCTCGAGCGGACGAACGTCGACGGCCTATCCATCCTGCGTCCGAGTGCGTCGGTCGGAGCCGGGCTCGTCGTTCTTCGGCTGCCGGGCGGCGTGGAGATGGCGGTTCGCGCGCGAGCCATCATTCAGCTCATCACGGCAAACGCGAAGGACTCGGCGACCGGGGTAGAAGGGGGAGGCCAGCGTTGGGTCGCTGGACTCGGCGAAGGCTTGGATGCATCCTGGATGGTGTATCGGGGCGCTGGATTCGTCGCCGGAGTGGGCGCGACGGAGACCACGGGTCCCACGGACTTTGCGGCACATGGGCAAGTCCTTGCGCACATCCCAGCCATAGGACTCGAGGCCGCAGTGGGTCTGCGCGTCGCGTGGCCTTGAAGCCTTTCAATGATGTGAATGCCTGAAAAGCTGGCGATCGGGTACCAACCAGACAGAAAGCGAAAAAGCCCGCGTGACCCGATCCCATCGGATTCCAAGAGAAGAGCGCTGGCTACAGCTGGCACCGGCGCCGGTGCCTCCCGGCGCAGCCAAGGAGCCGCTCGACGACGACGCATTGATCGACGCGGTCGTGCGCGGAGATATTCGCGCCGCACGAGAGTTTTACGACCGCTTGATCGCCGTGGTTCAGTCGACCCTCTTTCGTCTTGTCGGCAAGGCGGGGTGCGACCATGAAGACCTCGTGCAGGTCACGTTCGAGCAAATTGTCCTTTCGCTCGTCCGCGGACGTTTTTCGAGAGGCTGCCGCCTGTCGACGTGGGCGTCGTCGGTCGCTGCGCATGTGGCATTCAACGCGCTGCGCGCACGGCGGCGCGCGCGGGTCGTTTTCGACCCGGTCGAACTGGGCGACGTGGCGGACCGAAGAGCGATCGGTGACGGTGAGCGGGATGCCAGTGCACGACAGCAAATCCGAGCCGTTCAGGGGCACTTGGCTGCGATGAGCCCCAAGAAGGCCATGGTTCTCGTACTCCACGACGTCCTTGGTCACGAATTGGCCGATATCTCCGTCATGCTTGGTATCTCGGTGTCTGCAGCCCAGTCGCGGCTCGTTCGAGGTAGACGCGAACTTCTCGGAAGGCTCGGCGCGCGCGGCCACGCGAAAGAGGAGCAAAGCGATGTTCCCTAGGTGGTCTAGGCGACCAGATGTGCTCGCGCAGTGGTCGCGCCTGCCCATTCCGAACGACGTGCAGTCGGACGCGATGCGGGTGCGCACGGTCGAGACCATCGCCAACGTCGCGCGTGCATCGTCGCGAAGTCGCGCGCGGTGGCGAGTGGTGCGCTGGGGGGCCTCGGCCGCCGCCGTCCTCATTTTGGTAGGGGGATCGCTCCTTCGCTCCCGGATGCGGAGCGAAACGATCATCGCTCGCCTCTACTCGCAGTCGGGAGCTGCTCACGCGACGGTTCACGGACGAGAGCTTGCGAGCCCTGAGCCGTCTTCGAGTGCCTTGGCGCTGGGCTTCGACTCGAAGGTCGCGACGGATCGCGCGAGCTCTTCCCGCCTGCAGCTGGTGAGCGGGGTCGAGATCGTCGTCGGTCCAGAGACGCGGCTAGCCCTGCCAGACACGAAAGACTCGGCACGGCCGCGCGAGGAGTTGGTCCTGGAGTCGGGCCTCGTCCGGGTGCAGGTTCCCAAACTGCCCCGTGGGCATTTCTTCGGGATCCGAACTCCCAACGCCGTCGTCTCGGTGCACGGTACCGCGTTCTCGGTGGAAGTGACCCAAGCGGGCCCGTCCGAGGTTGCGCGTACGAAGGTCGTCGTGACCGAAGGCGTCGTCAGCGTGCAGCACGGCGACCGAGAGATTCTGCTCGATGCCGGAACCGAGTGGACCTCGTCGGTCGTCAACGCTCCGACCACGGGATCTTCGTGGGCGGGCACGGGCGCTGGCAAGGCCGTCGCAGAATCGCCGGCTCGTGGACGATCCGGACGCACCGAGCCGGAGACGACGAAGGTGCGGTCATCCTTGGTAGATTCCGGAACGACTTCGGAAGGGAGAGAAGGTGCGACCGAGCTCGCGGACCAGAACAAGCTCTTTGCAGCGGCGATGAGCGCGCGCGACCGCGGCGACCGAACGCTCGCGGCCACCTTGTTGGAAGAATTTTGTCGCCGTTATCCGAATTCACCGCTCACTCAAGACGCGTACGTGACTCGCTTTCGCGTGCTCGCTCAAGCCGGCGATCGCGCCGCGGCGGCCCGGGCGGCGCGAAGCTATCTCCAGCTTTACGGGCACGGATTTGCGGCGGAGGAGGCGCGCGCGTTGGCGTTCCAGCCCGACCGAGATCGGTAAGGCGAGTGAGTCTGGACCCTCATGGGAGCTGAGCATTCGAGGGGCGTTCGTTCGCGAGGGCGATGCGGCTGCGGTAAGGTTCGTCGGTCAGCGTCTGCAAGAAAGCGACGATCGCGTCGATGTCTGCATCGTCCAGGGCTGGCGGTTCTCCTTCGCGCCGGTTGTAGGGGAGCGAGAGGGTGTTCACGTTGCGTCGATATCGGTCGGGCGAGTCGTCGAACTGCGCGCCGTGCGGGTACCAGCGGTCCGGGTTCGTCGAGCGCGTCGCATAGAAGGCTACGACGTCCCGAAGCTTCGAGAACACGCCATTGTGCATGAACCGTTTGCGAACAGCGACGTTGCGAAGCGAAGGGACTCGAAAGAAGCCGCACCACTTCGCGTCCGACGAAGGAACCTCTTTCTGCGCCCGCTCGCATAGGCCGAGGTCATAGCGCTTGGCGTCCGCATTCGCGGCGATGGCGCGGTTCCGCGGCACGCCGATGGCGTCGTACGCATAGGTCGTGAAGCGTGACGACTCGGGACGATTCGAGTGCGCATACATCTGGTGGCAGTGGTTGCATGCGCCCTTCGCCCTGTTTTCGAAGGCCGTTAGCCCTCTCATCTCGAGCGGCGAGAGCTGGATTTTGCCGCGCAAAAAGTCGTCGAACTTCGATGTGAACGGAGACATCGTCTCGCTCGTCAGGAAGGCATGCAGCGCCTCGCCGAGCGCCTTCATTGCAGACGCCGGAGTTTCGAGCGCGCTCGGGAACTCTCGGGCGAGATCGGCCGCGTAGGGCGACGCTCGAAGCTTGCGTGCGATCTCCGCGTCGCTGGCGTTGTTCATCTCGTCGGCGTCGAACAGCGGTAAGCGCGCGAACTCCGCGACTGTGTTCGCGCGCCCGCTCCAGGTCAGGCCCCCGAAGGGCGACTCCTCGACGTCATCGTCGTCCTCGAGCGCGAAATGGAAGGGCGGGACGTATTTCAGATACATGACGGACGGGGCGTTTCGACGCGCGAAATGTCCGGGCCGCGAGCCCCGTGCGACGCCGCTCTCCGACCCGTTGTCGCCGGAAAATGCCATGTCTGGGTCGTGGCAGCTGGCGCAGCTCGTGCCCGGAGGATTGGACAGCGTGGCGTCGAGAAAAATCGACTTGCCCACCTTTTCTCGCACCGTCAGCGCGGGCACGATGTGCGGAGGGAGCGGGTCCACGATGGGCGGAGGCTCCGCGGGCCGGACCGCGAGCGACGCCCGCGAGGTCGGCGGGTCGGTCGACCCGGACCCGGTCTCGGGCGCATGCTTGCGGCACGCTGCCAGCGCCATCCCCAAAGCCGCGCAGACGGCGGCAGTCCCGTAAGACCGCCACCGTCCGCTCGACGTCCGAGAGGACGTCTGGGTCTGCGAGGCTGGGCCTCGAGTCATACGGCGATCAGTATACGCCCGCGTCGTCTGGCTGGATAACACCCCAAGACGCGCATGAGATTTGGCCGCTGGTTTGGACGGTGCAAACATCGCGCACGGTGTTGTCGGTCCGGTATTCCGTCGACGTCCAAGTGGCCGGCGGCCCGGCGTTGAACTGCAGCACCATGTAGCCGAAATCGTTGTCGGTACTGCTGTTGGGATTCTGATAGGGCGTGCCGTTGTCCGACGTGGCGAACTGTTGCACACCGCCGACGGTGGCGACACTAACCGCCGTGGGATTCCCGACAGCCGACACGGACGATCCGGTCAGCGGGTAGGGCAACGCCGTGTCCAAGATGTCACCGGCATTGCCGCTCACCAGCGTCGCCGCAGGCTGGAAAGAGCCGCCGTCAGGCAGCGTGCCGGTCTGAAAGTTGAGCGCTTGGTAGTCGTGCGTGTGCCCGTGCAGCGCCAGGTTGATCGGGGGCGGGAAGTAGGTTCCCGGGAATACCGAGTTCATGACCGGAGGGAACGCAGGGATGGGGTTGGTCGGGGTGGTGCCGGTCGCATACCCGAAGATGGGATGGTGGTTCGACCAGAGGTTGAAGGCCAGCGGCGAAGCGCCGATCAGGCTTCCGGCGGTCGTCAACTCGCTCGCATAAGTCGTGTAGTACACGGACCCGGGACCGGTCGGCAGCGACGGTGACTGCGACTGCGGCTTGGCATTCGAGGTATCGAAGACGACGACCTGCGTGCTCGAGTTGATGTTGACCAAGAACGGGTTGTTCCAGTTGCCGCCCGTCGCGGTGGCGTCATAAGCCGGGTTGTCACAAGTGTGAACGCCGGTGGTGTCGTACGGGTTTGTGTCGAGGAAGCGGTACCACCCCTGGCCAGCGCGGTTGCACTGCTCGTGATTGCCGCGGGTCATGATCCAAGGAGCCGCGGCGAGCAGCGGGGCGCCCGGCGCAAACAGGTCGGCCTGCCACGTGTCCCAGCCGAAGCCCCACGGGCTTCCGCCGCAGTTGTACCCCTGCCCTGCAGGACACGGGTTATCGCGGTAGGCGTAGTCGCCCACGTGAAGCACCAGGTCCGGATTCTGTGCCGCGGCTAGAGCCGCGACCGCGGCGAACGGGTAGGGCGTATCGGTGCCGTTCGGGTTCGGGTCGTTGCAGCTCTGCGTGCCATTGCCGTTCTGTAGGCGGCAGCCCGTGTCGCCGATGACGACGATTTTGGTCGGAGCTGCCTTCGGCAGCGGTAGCGACTGACCGGCGACCACCGCGCTCGTTGCGCCCGAGGGCAACTGATATTCGCACGAGTTGACCGGAAAGAGCGCCGGTTTGGCCGGGGGTGTATTCACCGAGCGCACGGCGAGGCTCGTCGTGCTGGCCGCGCGCAGGTTCATCTGCACCGGTGTCCCGCCGTTGATGGTGATCGTCGGACAGGGGTTCGCTCCGCCATCGGGCGTCGAGGTCTCGGTGATGGCGCGGGCGATGGCGACGTTGCCCGTGAAACTGTTCGACCCGTTGGGACCCGTGAGCTCGACCCAGGCCGCTGCCACCTGGTTGCTCGGAGCGGCGTCGCAGATCACCGTGGTCGTCTGCGTAGTGAGGTTCGTGGGGCAGGTTCCCGCGTCGGTCGGGCCGTCGTCGACCACGACCGTGATCGTCGTCGTTCCCGGTGCGGTGCACAGGAACTGCATGGGGTCGGACGGGCCAACGCCCTCGTCCTGTCCCTGCGCGCCCACCCCGCCGCTCGTCGCGCCGAACGCGCCAATCGGGTTGCTCATCGTCCACGTGTATCCGAGGTTGCTGGGGTTCGAGCCCGTTGCCGTGGCGGTCAGGACGAGCGACTCACCGACGTACGCCTCGCTTCGGGTGGTCGACAACGAGGTCCAGGTGCCGCAGTAGCTCTCGGTGCCGGTGACGAAGAGGTTTCCGGCATCCTGACCAGGGAGCGAGCAGAGCATCTGCACGGTCACGTTTGTCGTGCCGCCTGCCGTCACTGTGATTCCGGATGCACTGCCCTGACACGTGCCGCCGCCCGTGACCGACGCCGTGAGCGAGATGGAGTCGCCGGCCGCCGCGGGCACACCGCCGAGCTGGAAGTCGACAGCCGCACTGTTGCCAACGTTCACGGTGCCGGGGTTGGGCGCGTTCGGCAGAATGACCGGCGTGCCGGAGCTGGTGAGGAGGTCATACGTGACGCTCGAGATGACGGCGCCTCCCGGGAGCGACAGTGCGAAGCCCAAGGAGCCGGTGCTGCCACCCGGCGTCGCAGTCGTCGAGGTGGACCCCTGACCACCGCCGCCGTTGTCCGACGCGGATCCGGAGCACGCGAGGGGCATCGCCCCGGCTCCGAAGGTCACGGCTCCGCCGAGGACCACCGCCTGCTTCCAGTTCCGCTGCACGATCGTTTTGCCTGACATCAGAACGCCTCCGGGGACGGGCGATATTCACGGCGGACACGCCATGTCCAAGCCCTTCGGGGACGCGCTAAGTGCAACGCGCAGACCAGTCAGCTTGCATCGAGATTCAGGCCGAAAAGACCGCAAAGTCGCGGTGCGGCAACGGAAACAACGCCGCCGACCCTCCGGGATTCGAAGTCGCGTCTTACGGAAATCGTTCGGCCAGCAAACGGCCGATGAAGCCGATCAAGACGAATGGCAGCGGAGATGATCGCGCGGGCGCGCACTGCGCTTATCGTAAGAGCATCCGTCGTTGCCAAGTCGTTGTGTCGTAAAGTATCGTCCGCGGATCGTGAAACAGCTATCTTGTCGCGTCACGGCTTCGCTTTGTTTCGTGTTCTCTTTTGCTACCTCCGCGTGCAGCTCTAGTAGCAACTCTGGAGGTGCCGACGCCGCGTCATTGTCGGAAGCGGCTGGGCCGGCGTCCCTCGATGCGTCGGCGGTCGACGCTGCCAACGTAGACTCCGGGAGCACTCCGGCCGCTAACGATGGCGGGCCTAACGCTGGCGACGCTGGACCGGACGCTGCCGCCAACGCCGAGGCCGGCTGCTCTGGCGACGGTGACGGCGGGCCAGGAACGTTCACGTGCACGGGGAACCTGGCCGTGGCGCGCAGCGCACCGGGCGGGGCCGTCTTGGCAAACGGGCAAGTTCTCGTCGCGGGAGGCTGGAATAACCAGACGCTCACGAGCAGCGCCGAACTGTACGATCCCGCGTCGGGCACATTCACGCTCACCGGCAGCATGGATAGTGGCCACTACTTGGCTGGCTGGGGCTCCCCCTGGCCGGTGCTCGCGAATGGCAAGGCTCTCGTGGCGGGAGGGCTCGACGCGTCGGGAGCGCTCCTCGCGTCGGCGCAGCTCTATGATCCTACCGCGGGGACTTTCTCGTCTACGGGGCCGCTCGGTACGGCCGTCGTCGCTTACGATCCGGTGACGCTACAGGGCGGAGGCGCCCTCTTCATCGGTGGCTACTCGTCAGTGACGGTCGCGACCCTCACCGCCAGCGGCGGCTTCATGTTCACCGGTGGTACAAATCAGGTGCAGCGCTACGACCCGACCTCGGGCGCGTTTGTTTCCGCCGGTACGCTTGCCGAAGGCCGTCTCTTCGGCTGCAACGTCGTCCTGACGTCCGGCACGGTGCTCGCGATCGGCGGCTTTCAAGGCGTATCGACCACATTCGAGACGAACATCGAGAAGTACGACCCGAGCACTTCCACGTGGAGCACGGTTGGGACGCTCCCGGCCGGCCCGGTCTATTGCGCCGTGAGCGCCTTCCTTCTGCCGAGCGGCAAAGTGTTTCTCGATGGTTCTTACCTCTTCGATCCGGTGGCGCTGACCGCGACGCCGACGACCAATGCACCGCCGTATACCCAAGAAACGTTCGTGCAGCTCGTCAACGGCGATGTTCTGGCACTCCCCCCAAAGAGCGCCGCCGCCGCTCCGAATGCCTATGTGTACCGCAACGCGGGGGAGCTCTGGACCGAGGTTGGCAGTCCGGGCTTTCTGGGTTGTCGGGGCTTTCTCCTATCTTCGGGCGAAGTGCTCGTCGTCGGGGGCAGCGACGCGAACGGTATGTCACAGGCCACGGGCATGATCTATCACCCGTAGATTGTTGGGCCCGCCTCGGCGCTTGGCGACGTGAGCCGCCTCCCTCGCAAACGCTTAATCGCGGCAAACGCGCGAACGATAGAAAGGGCCGGTTGCTCGCAAGAGCTCGGTGACCGCGCGCAACCAAGCCAACCCTTTCCGTCCAGGCGTTCGTTCGCTAGCGTCTCGCGCATGTCCTACGTCACCGTCAGCAAGGAAAACTCTACCGATGTCCACCTTTATTACGAGGATCATGGCAAAGGTGACGCGGTCATTCTGATCCACGGCTATCCGCTGAACGGCGCGTCGTGGGAGAAGCAGACCGCGGCGCTCCTCGACGCGGGCAAACGCGTCATCACCTACGACCGGCGCGGGTTCGGCAAGTCGAGTCAGCCGACTACAGGCTACGACTACGACACGTTCGCCGCCGACCTGCACGCGCTCATCGGCCACCTGAAACTCGAGTCATTCTCGCTCGCCGGCTTCTCGATGGGCGGTGGAGAGGTCGTCCGCTACATGGGCAAGTACGGAACGAAACAGGTAAAGCGCGCGGCGATTCTCGGCGGCGTCCCGCCGTATCTACTCAAGGCCGCGGGCAACGCCGAGGGCGTCGACAAGAGCGTATTCGACGGAATCGAGGCCGCGATCAAGAAGGACCGTTACGCGTTCTTCACGGAATTCTTCAAGAACTTCTACAACGCGGACAAGCTCCTCGGATCGCGCGTAAGCGAGGAAGTGCTGCGCGTCGGCTGGAACACGGCAGCATTCTCGTCGCCCGCCGCGTCGCTCGCGTGCGTGGCCAGTTGGTACACCGATTTCCGGAAGGACGTGGAGAAGATCGATGTGCCCACGCTCGTCGTCCACGGCGACGCGGACCGCATCGTCCCCTTCCAGGCGTCAGGCGCGCGCACCGCGAAGTCCGTCAAGGGCGCGGAGCTCGTCGTCATCAAGGACGGGCCCCACAACTTCGCTTGGACGCACGCCGAGGAGACGAACGAGCACCTCGTCCGCTTCTTCCGCTAACCGACGCCGTCGCGGCGTTGGACAAGCTTCAGTGATATCCCGTCCGGAGGCTCTTGACGCTCGCTTGACCGGCAAGCGCGAGGGCAGAGCCGAACTCGCCTTGCTCCGGAAACCTTGGAGAAACGAGCGCCGCCAAGGGAAGCGGAATCCGAAGTCCCGATTGCTTCCGGCGGTGGATTCCATAAGACTACGCTCTTGTCATGATCCGCGTCGCCACCGGAGACGACATTCCCGCGATAACTCAGCTGGTCCGGTCGCTGGCCCGCTACGAGCGGCTCGAATCGGAATGCACGACGACCGAGGACGATCTGCGCACGCACCTCTTTGGTCCCCGCCCCTATGCCGAGGTGTTTCTCGCCGAGGAGAAAGGGCGCGTCATCGGCTTTGCTTCGTTCTTCCACAACTTCTCGACGTTCCTCGGTCGACCCGGGCTTTACCTCGAGGATCTCTACGTCTTGCCCCAGGAGCGAGGGCGTGGTTGGGGCAAGGCCCTCTTCGTGGCGGTAGCGCGCGTCGCTTTGGAGCGAGGCTGCGGTCGCTTCGAATGGCAGGTCCTGCATTGGAACGAGCCAGCCATTACCTTTTACGAATCGCTCGGCGCTGACATCATCGAACAATGGCGTGTCTTTCGGATGACTGGGATTCGGCTGCGCGATCTCGCCGAAACCCCAGCCGCGGCCCCAGCATAAGTCTCGAACGCCGTGCGACGCGCCCACCGGCGGATCTCCACGAGCTCCGAGCAGGCACCCGTCTCCGACCACGATGACGTGATCGAACAGCTCGCGGCCTAACGTGCCGACCCGCGGTCTCGACGCGACCGGCGCCTCCATCAGGTGGTCGCCATAAGGAGCTATGGCCTGCAGCGAGCACCTTCCGCCGGCGCTCGCTTTCGAGAATCGGAGGATCCCTTCCGGACTTCGGTCTGAACGCGGGGAACGCCCAAGATTTCTCGGCAAAAAGTGCGACTGGCGCCGCTGGCCGACGAATTGCTCAGTGGGCGGCGCCAATTGTCCGTGGACGTGTGGCCGTTCCTTCTCGGAGCCATCATGCAAACGAAGACCATCCAATCGATTTTGCGAACGTCTGCCATTGTCGTGGGCTGCGGCGTTGCCGCTACGTCTGCGCTGCCGCAAATCGGCTGTTCGTCGACCCCAGAGCTGGGCGCGTCGGCCGGCAAGGCGCCGACCGACTCGCCGCCCGTGAGCGGGGCCACCACCGGCGAGGTCAGCTTGCAGTTGACCCTTCCGGGCGGGGAGAGCTTGAACCTGATCTCGTGGACGGTCACGGGGCCGAACGGCGCGTCGGCGCTCGTCCAGAGCGGCTCGGTGAACCTGTCGAACGCCAACGCGGTCAACTTCCTCGTAGGCGGGATCCCCGCGGGCAGCGGTTACACGATCTCGCTCAGCGGCGCGTCGACCGACGGTACGGTCACCTGCGCCGGTAGCGCGACCTTCGCCGTCACGGGGCGGGCGACGACGACCGTCGCCGTGGCGCTCCAGTGCGACACTGCGGCGGCGGACGCAGGCTCGGCGCTGATCAACGGCTCGACGTATAGCTGCGCGTCGATCAGCTCCGTGTCGGTCAGCCCGGCGGAGACCGCGGTCGGCACCTCGACCACGCTTACCGCCCTCGCCACCGGCCCGAACCCCTCGGGCATCACCTACGCGTGGTCGGCGCCCACCGGAACGTTCTCCGCGGCGAACGCGGCGAATACAACGTTCACATGCTCGGCTCCCGGCGTCGTGACGCTGACCGTGACCGCGGCCGATGGCGCGCTCTCCGACGCCGGCTCGTGCCCCGCCACCTCGACCTCGACGGTACAAGTGACGTGCGAGGTTTTTGCTCCGAGCTCGCTCGTCGTCAGTAGCTCCACCTACACCAACGCGCAGGGCGCCGTCGCCTCGCTGGCCGTCGGTACGACGCTGCCGGGTAGTAGCGGCACCTTCGCCACCGACGGCGGCGTGAAAACGCCGGCCACGACCGTCACGGCAGTCGCGGGCAATGACTACGTCAACGTGTGGAACAACGCTCCCGTCGACGGTAGCTTCGGCGTCACCTCGCCGATCCAGCTGGCGGACATCAACCCGACCAACGGTCAGGTGTTCAACACCATCTCCGTGCCGACGAGCCAGGTGGTCACGAGCTTCTCTTCGAAGTCGGAGCTGGGCCTGCACTTTGCGGTGGATGGGAACGGCCTCGCGCACGTCGTGTTCGTCGCCTATGCCGGCGCCCCCGTCGGCGCGCTCGACGTGTCGAACTCCGACGCCGTGCCCGGGCAGGACCCGACCAACCCTGTGACCGCCCTCTTCGGCACGAGCTATGCGTACGCGCGCACGATCGTGTCGCTGGATGCGCTGGGGAACCTCACCTATACGCCGACCGTCAACTACGGCGGCAACAACGGCCGCAACGCCCTCCTCGCGCCGAACGGCCTTTTTTACTCGGTCGGCAACGCCAACAACGGCGGCGCATCCACCTTCGGCCTCCCGAACTCGACGAACCCCAACGTCACTGAGACGACCGGACTAGAAGTCATCAATCCGATCAACGGCTCGTCGTCCGACGCGGGGATCCCGGCGAACAACTCGGCACAGGTCAACCCGCTCATCCAGTACGAGTTCGTCGACGGCGGACTCGTCGCCGACGGCGGGACGGTCGACAAGGCCGGCAAGGACAACAACTACCGGGGTGTGGCCCAATACAACGGCGCGCTCTACTTCACGAAGGGCAGCGGTAGCAACGGCATCCAGACCGTCTACACAGTCCCGTCGCTTCCGACGGTCGCCAACGCGCCGTCGCAGACCATCAGCATCGTCCCCGGCTTTCCGACGGATTCGGCCAAGGCGACCGGCGGGAACTACACGCCCTTCGCGGTGTTCTTCGCCAACTCCACGACGATGTACGTGACGGACGAGGGCTCGGGCAACGCCACCGACGCGGCCAGCCACGCCGGCCTCCAGAAGTGGAGCCTCGTCGGCAGCACCTGGCAGCTCGATTATGTGCTCACCGCCGGTCTGATCGGCACTGGAACTACCGACAATCTGACGGGCTCCGACGGGCCGTGGCCCCCCGTCACGACGGTCGGTCTGCGCAACATGGACGGCGTCGTAAATCAGGCCGCGGGCACGGTTACCCTCTGGGCGACGACGGCGACGTCAAGCAGCTCGGGCGACAACGGCGCCGACCCGAACAAGGTCGTGACGATCACGGACCAGATCAGCGCGACGACGCTGCCCCCGGGCGAGTCGTTCAGCGTCGTGACAGGCCCGACCTACGGCACCGTTTACCGCGGTGTTGCTTACGTGCCCTGAGCGTCGGTAAGCATGGCGGGGAAGGGGACCGTGGTCGCGTTCCGCCCACGCCCTTCCCCGATCGCTTTGGAGTCGTCGGGGAGAGCCTGCGCGTTTCCGTCGAGCAAGATGCCACCACTTGGGACCGGTTGCGAACCGTTGCCGCGATCGCTCCGGGCCAGGGCGCTGCGGTCAGCCGTCTACACGCGCTGTACAGACCGCCACGGTCGATCGCGCGCACCGGAGGTTCGTCAATAGTGTGGAACGGACGGATCGACCTGGTTCGACCATGCTTCGATTCCGCCTTCGAGGTTGTATACCCGCGTGAATCCTTCGCGCAGGAGTTCCTCGGCGGCGGTTCGACTGCGCACTCCGTGGTGGCAGTGAAAGGCGATGGGTGCGTCCTTCTCCAGGCTCAAGAGGTACTCCTGGCCTTCCGCGTCGAGCTTATTGGCTTGAGCGATCGACGCCTTTGCGCGCTCGTTGTCGGGTCGCACGTCGAAGAGCTCGACCCGCCCCGCGTCCAGAAGGGCTTTGAGCTCTTTCGGCCCAATGGGCCTGACCCGCGGAGGCTCATTCGGGTTCTCGATCTTGAATGCCATTCCCTGAGCCGCTTCGACGAAGTCGATCGTGATGCCCTCGGCTAGGCTTGCCGAACCACGTGGGATGTAAAGAGGGACGCCATTCGACGACACCTCGAGGTCGCCGCGCTCTTTGGCTCCGACGAGAAGCTGACATTCGTAGTTTGCATTAATCTCGAGGCGGATCACGTCGCCGCCGCCGGCGATTGCCTCTTTGAACGCCATCGTTGCGGCGGCCGTCACGGTCACCTTCGGGGCCATCGTGGCCTCCCGGTCGACTTGGAAGAGGTGCTGTAG
>JBAULD010000050.1:0-3310 GCA_049578005.1 Polyangiaceae bacterium | reverse complement strand
GTCGAGCGCGTAATGCACGGACTGGTGAATCTCCTCCACGCTGGCGCCCGCGAGACGTTCGCCGTGCGCCCTGTCGCGATCGCGCACTTCTCCGGCGCCCAGAAGTCGATACGTACGTGCGTCCTCTCGCAAGCGGGCGAGCTGCAACTCCACTCGGTCGCGAGCCTTGGCCCGGACGCGCGCGAGCTCCGCTCGTAAGAGCAGGAGATTGAGAAGCGCAAATGCGCTCGCGAATGCGGCATGCGTGACGAGGCCGGTCACGCCGGTCTCGCCGAGCGTGACGAAGCGCAACGCGGCTTCGAGCCCGATCGTGAAGCTCAAGACGATGACTCCGGCGAGGGGATGTGCGAAGCCCGCGACGAGAGCGACCAAGAGGTAGACCGCTGGCGAAAAGCGACCGCCGAAGCCCCCGTCGAAACGGACCAGCGCCGCTTCGAGCGCGACGGCAAGGAGAACCCCGATGTCCGCGTCGAGCAGGATCGGCGCGTCGTCATGGGCCGCGCGCAGCTTGCGTCGCACGCGCGAACCGAGCGCGATGGCCCACAGTGCGAGCGCAGCGCAAGGAACGACAGCCGAGTCGCCTCGAACGTCGCCGAAGACTACGTAAGCCCCCAGCGCTCCGGCGAGCAGTGCGCCGTGCGCTCTTCGTACCAGACGTCGAATGGCGAGCGACGCGCCGACAAGCAGGTCCATCCCACGATTGGCGTAGCGGAGCGAATCGTGTGGGGCCAAGAAAGCGACGACTCGATCCTGGACCGCGACATCCTTCTCGCGAACGCGCCCGCCCGAACGTCGGCGCCGCGAAGGGAGCCGGTCTCGCCGCGGCGAGAGCGCGGTTCACGGCGGCGTGTTCAGGAGCAGGTTGTCGTAATAGATCATCATCGGCTTGGCGGGCGCTACCAGATAATTGAGGCCCGTCTGAACGAAAATGGCCGGAGCCAGTTGATTGGGATTTGCAATCGTCTGATTGGCCAGCACGGAAACGCCGTCGTAGGACAGCGACACCGCGTGGTTCGCGAGGTCGAATACGCAGTCCACGTTCGTCCACGCGTCGAGGACCGAAGGCTGCGCGGCCGCGTAGGTGTGCTTCGTCGTGCCCCCGAAAGTCGAGATCGACTCATTGAAGACCGCCCCGCCCTGCTCCAGGTCGAACTCCAGGCCCCAGTTGCCGGTCAGGTACGAAATGCGGAACAGGCTCACGTATCCCGCCGTCGGGTCGTAGGAAACGATCTTCAATGCGAAACGGAGCTCGACTTTGTCGTGGAAGGCAAGGAGGTCGTTGAACTGCTCGTCCTGGGGCGCGCCACCGAGTGCCAGCAAAGGCGTCGATACGAGGAGCGCGCTCGGAGGCGAACCGGACGCGTAGTCCGTGGACGTCACGCTCGCATAGTGCGCCGTGAAGTAATGACTGGAAAAGCCGAAGTCTGCGGGCTGTCCTTCGTCGAAATCGTGGCAATCGACCGTCACTTGCGAGCGATGAGACGCGCACCATCCGATGGTCTCCGCGCCGTCCGCCGAAGAATCGCCGCGTTCGACGCCACCGTCGATCGGAGCCGCGTCGACCACTTGAACCTCGAGAGCGCTGTCCGGCGAACCGGCAGCGTCCTTAGAATTCGTCCCCGGCGGCTCATCCGTCGTCGCTGCGACCACGCCGGAGTGGTCCGCGTCCGATCCGTCGAGAACGGGCGGTGGCGCAGCCCCGAGGTCCGGGTCGACGGGCGACTCCGGGGCGTCCACCGCGGTGGAGACTGCGGAGACACCATCGGGTGTGAGGCGCGGATCGTTCGACCAGCCCGCGTCCGCGACCGACTGCTGCGGATTGGGTAATTGCGAGTATCCGCCCGCGGCGGCGTCGTCGGAGACGCCGTTGTCCAGATCGTCCAAGTTTGCCGCGAGACTGCACCCCACGGAGGAGACCCCGGCGGCTGCGGACAGGAGGGCAAAGAGCGATAAGAATGACTTCATGACAAGTCCCCGCCGGAAAGGCGGCGTTCGAGTCGAGTCGGACATTGCACATCGCTCCTCGACCCTCCGTAGAGAAGGCCGGGAAAGGGACATCGCGTCCGGACTTTAAACGGTCCGGTGGCGGATCAGTTTAGGCCACTGGATCTGCGTGCAATGCGACGATTGAGTGGCGCGTACGAAAATCTATACGAGGCTCGCCATGTCTTTCGGAAGCGGGAGCGTGACCTCGAACGGCTCGACGCCGCCGCCGCCCGGGTAGGCGACATGGGAAGCGTGAAGAGCATGTCGGCCGAGCGCGCGGATGACGGGGCCGCCGTACAGCTCATCGCCGGCGAGCGGGTGCCCGATAGCGGCGAAGTGAGCACGAATCTGGTGGCGTAGGGCCTTGTCGACCCGCGCTTCCACCAGCGCCCACATGTCCGAACGCTTGACGACTCGGTATCGGGTGCACGCCTGGCGCGGCTCGTAACGCACGACGTCGCGCGGGTGCATGCACGCCTGGATGCGCCGTTGATCCTTCGGATGGCTCGCCAGCGGGAACTCGATGGTTCCCTCGTCCGGGAGACCATCCCCCGCGCACACGAGAAGATAACGCTTGTCGAGGCGGCCCTCTTTGAGGGCCGCTTTGAGCGTCTCGAACGCTTGCGCGGTGCGCGCGACGACGACCACGCCGCTCGTCTCCGTGTCGAGCCGATGAATGATGCCGGGCTCGCGCGACGAGTGGCCGATGAACGTGTCTTTGTCGCTCGGCACGAGCTCGGGGTATCGGCCGAGAAGCGCGTTCACCAGCGTACCCGTCTCCCCCGGCCGCAGGGGCGCCGTCGGTTGATTCGCCGGCTTGTCGACGACGACGACTTGCTCGGTCTCGAGAACGACTTTGAGCGGCGCCTCGGGTGTCGCCACCGCAGGGGTTTCGGCGACCTGCGCGACGTCGATGCGCACCGAGTCGCCCTTGGCGACCGTACCGCCTTTCGGCAACCGCCGGCCGTTGACGCGGACGGCACCGAGCTCGATCGCGCGCTTTACCCGCGCGCGGCTGAAGTCTGGCAAGAGCTGGGCGATGGCCTTGTCGAGGCGCGCGCCATCCAGCGACTCGGGCACGAGCAAATCGCGCACGTCGTGCGGCAGATGCGACGCCTTCTGAGCGGGACTCACCGGGGAGGACGGGGGAGGGGCAGGCGCGTCGTTCAAGGTCGCGGTGGCCATGACTACCACGCTCTCGCGCGTTACGCTCCCTACGCGCCGCGCGGGGCCGCTCCGGCGTCGCGGTTCAGGACGACTCGCGCGCGTGGACGGCGGCCGCGACGGCGCCGAGGAGCATCGCGATCGGCGCCAAAGCCAACGG
>JBAULD010000049.1:0-18408 GCA_049578005.1 Polyangiaceae bacterium | reverse complement strand
GAACAAACTCCGCCCGATATGCGAGTGACAGCCATGTCCCAGTGGCTTGCGGGAAGGCGCCAACTCGCCGGAGCGACGGCGGCGCTCGCACTTCCCGACGTGACGCGAAGTGCGCTCGAACAGCTCTTGACGCGCGAGCGTGCCGTGACGCGGTCCGCCGCTGGCGTCTGGGACGAGCTCTTGACGTCCCGCGAGTCGTTGGCAGAGACGTTTTCGGCCGAGGCCGCGTTCGGCCCCGGTCAACTCGACCAGGTGCATGCCTGGTGCGTGCGACAGGCGCGTGTGCGGGCAGAAGGAGAGCGTGACGGTGAAGCGCCGACGCTGGACTCGGAGGACCGAGCGATTCTTTTGCGGTGTTGGCAAGTCTTGCGAGGGCCCATTGTGGATCCGGCCGGGAAGCCGGTTCAGTTCGCCCACGTGTTTGTCGACGAAGTACAGGACGCGAGCCCCGTCGAGCTCCGCGTTCTGCTCGATCTTGCGGGCAGGGAGCGCAGTATCACGCTAGCGGGCGATGTCGCCCAGCGCTTGCTCGACGACGGCGACGAGCGCGGAGAGTTCGATTGGGACGCACTCCTCGACGGCTTGGGAGTGCCCCACACCAAGATCGAGCCCCTCAAAGTAAGCTATCGGTCCACGGCCGAGATCACCGAGTTTGCGCGCGTCGTTTTGGGCCCCCTGGCACACCTTGAAATGCCGGACACAACCCGTCATGGTCCGCCGGTAGAACTGTTCGCGTTCGCCTCTCCGGGCGAGACGGTAGCCTGGCTGGCGGATGTTCTGAAGCAGCTGGCCCAAGACGAGCCGGACGCGAACGTCGCTCTTGTCACGCGTTTCCCGCAGCAAGCCGACCTTTATTACGAAGGCCTATTGCGAGCAGAGCTCCCAAACGTGCGCCGGGTCGCGAAACAGAATTTCTCCTGGGATCCAGGCATCGACATCACCGACGTGAGGCAGACCAAGGGGCTCGAATTCGACGAAGTCGTTCTGCTCGAAACGACCGAGACTAGTTATCCGGTCACGCCGGCATCCCGACACGCGCTCTATGTCGGGGCGACTCGTGCGTCCCATCAACTGTGGTGCGTTGCCAGCGCCGAGCCGTCGAAGCTGGTGACGGCGGCGATTCCGGCCGGGAGCGAGTAGGCACGCCGAGTTCACATAAGACCCCTTATCGGCTTTGTTCGGCTTGCCCGTTTGCCCCGTCTGGGCTGCTGCTTACTATCGGCTGTCAGATTCGGTTCGACCCAATGGAGAATCGATATCAAGCCCCAACAACGTCCCTGCGTTGCTCAGGAGATAGGCCCGATTGCCGAAGGCCGCCGGCGTCTGCGAGAAGCCGGTTCCCAAGTCGATGCCGTCGATTGGGCGTCCGTCGAGGGGCGACAGCAAGAAGGCGCCATAACGGGTCGTTCCGACCAGGAGCGCGCCCGCGATCGCAACCGGCGCGGTGATTCCTCCCTCGGGGATCGGCAGTCGCCATAACGCTTTTCCGCTTGAAGGATCAAGTGCCCAGAGGCCACTTTCGCCACTCGACGCGAAGAGAATCTCCCGCGCCGTTGTGGGGGGCCCTCCTGGGACATAGAGGGGGCTTCCAGGTCTTGGCGCGTGCGCTCGCTCGGTCCAAAGCGCCAGATCGGTTATCCCGACGGCTTTCTCGTTCTTCCATACCGGCACGCCATGCTCTTGGTCCAGCGCGTAAACGCCACCAGCATAGCTCGCGACGAAAATCACATGGCCCTGCGGCCCGAGGTCCCCTGGAATCGGTGTCGTGTCGACATCTAGGTAACGCAGCGCTTCCGCCCCTTGCGACTGCTCAGCTTCGGCCGAGAGGTCGACTGGCGCCCAACGCTCGCTGCCATCGCCAGCATCGTAGGCGCCGACGTGCCCATCGGAGAATGCGAAGAACGCGACCCCGCGATCGATTGCAGGGCCCGCATGGCCGCTTATTTCCATGCCGAGGGCCGAGGTACGATGAACTTGCCACACGCGCCTAGCCGTCCGACGATCGATCGCGAACAAGTTGTCTGCCGCGTTCGCGAAATAGAGGGTCTCCCCGTTCAAAACGGCCTTACGAGAGATTTCCGCGCCGGTATCGAACCTCCACACGAGACTCCCATCGCTCGCGTGCACGGCGTAGAAAGCACCGTCGTTCGAACCGAAATAAACGAAATCGAGCGCCGGATCGTACAGCGGCTCGCTGTGAACGGCCCCGAGCGTTTCGAAGCGCCAAATCGTACTTCCGCTCGTGGCCCGGATCGCATAGAGCCCGTGGTCGCTCGTGCCAACGAAGAGTCGGCCGTGAAAAATATCCAGTCCAGCCCGTCCTCGCTCGTAGGCCTCACCCACCGAGCGCGATTCGGCCGCCACGCTGCGCAAAAAGAGCAGATGCATCGCACCTGCGGGGCGATTGAACCAAAGGGGCTTGTCCGGATTGACGCGGTCGTTGCCTGTCGTGAGCGTACTGCAACCGACCGCGCACGCTGCTCCAATCAGGAAGAAGAGCTTTTGGCCCGAAGTCACGGCGCGCCGCCCGATCCGCCGGCGGGAGGCATGCTTCCTTTTTGTTGAAGCTGTCGGATCAGCTCCTGGACCTTTGGATCGTTGATGTCGAGGTTGCCCCCTGGACCGGTCCCCGCTTTCTTCGCCGACTTTGGCGGCAGCGCGGTCGGGTCGAGTTCGCGGAGACGGTCTTCGACCGCAAACTCGAGGTACGAGAACGGGTGCCCCTCGCCCGGCTCGCTGACTCGCTTGTAAACGTCCTTCAAGATCTGCTCGGCCGTCGCCTTGTCCCCTTTCGCCTGAAGGACTCGCGCTTGATGGTACATGCCGAGTTCTCGAAACCCTTCCACGTCGACTTGCTCGAGTGATTTGAATGCAGAAAGCGCATCGTCCAGGTGCTTGTCTTTACCGGCTGGATCACTTTGTGCGAGAAGCTCCCGGCCGAAACCGATCCCTTCCAGGGCACGCCCGCGAACTTCCGCATCGGCCAGAGCCAGCGGCGAGGCTTTGACCTCTTCGTAAGCGAGGTTCGCTCCTCTTGCGTCTCCTTGATCAAGCAGCAGTCCCGCCTCTGCGAGACGCGCAAGAATGGCTGCGCCCGTGCCGGGGTACTTGCCCTCGACCTCTCTATACTTGGCGAGCGCTGCATTGCGGCGATCCGCCATCGATTTGAATGTTGGGTACAGCTGCGTGGCTCTCGAACCTTCGTCCTCGTCCTCCTCCTTGTCGGAGACGTGGCCGTGTTCGTCGGCAAACCCCTGGGCGAGGGTCGCCGAGCCTTCCGCCTCCAGTTTGGCCTGCCGATAGACCCAACCGAGAGTGCCACCGACTCCGAGCACGACGACAGCCAAAAGGGTCCCAAAGAGCTGCTGATGTCCACGGATCCAGTGACGCGCTCCTCGAAGGCGCTCGAGAAGCGGATCGGCCTCCGGGACGTACGCGTCCGTAGCCATCGACGGCCGCTTGACCTTCCCTTCCCCGATCTTCGCCAAACGTTTCGAAGCGGCGGCCTCGAGCCCGCGCTTGCCCTGCTTCTGCTGCTTCTTCCGCTCGAGCAGCTTTTGTTCCTCCTGGCGGGCGATTCGGTCGAGGTCCGTTTCCTCGCCGATCCGATCCACCCGTTCCGCAATCGCCTCCGGCCGGAATCGGTCTTCCGGGTTCGGCTCGCCCGCGGGGCCTCCCGCGCGCTCGCCACCCTCGGCCGGTCGGTCGTCGTCCTTTTCCGAAGGCACGGGCGTTGGCATCTCTGGATCGGGATTTTGATCGTCCGGCACGGCTACTCCTCGTTTGGACCTCGCGTCGGGGGCGCCGAAGGGACGGTCGAAACTGCCGGGAGACTATGTGCGCGAGGTCGCTCAATCAAGTCGCTCGGCGGAAGCCAGCCAGAGCGCGATTACTCCGCCGCTCGAGGTGCGTAGCCGGAGCCGCAGGCGTCGACTACCCAGCGAGGAAAAATCGAACACCCGCACGTCGGTCCCGGCGAGTCCCGGTTGCAGCTGTGTATCGTTTATCCGGACGTCTAGCGCCGCGCCCGCGTCCGATACCAGGACGAGCAGCTTCAGCGGGGACGTGGCCGCTGGAGGGAAAAACAGTGTGGTATCCAGCGACGGGGCCGGTCCGCCAGGGGCAGCCCAGGCACGCGTTCCGAGCGCGAGGAGCGCGCGCGCCTCGTGAGGTCGAGCGGTGACGTACGGCTCGGTTTGAAAAAGAGCGAGCAGCCGTTCTCGAGCGCGCTCGTCGCCGATCTCGCCCAGAGCGTCCGCGACGATCGGGCGAATCCGCACGTCGTCGAGCGCACGCAGCAGGGCGGGGACCGCGCTTCGGCAGCGCGCCTTTCCGGTCGCAGCGACGAGCTGCTCGGCGTCGGCGAGCGCGAGGGAGACTCGAAAAGGAACGCCCGGCGGGCCGCCGTCTGCCCCGGGAGGGGGGAGCAGGTCTCGCCACCACGAGGCGAGCTCGTCGCACGCTCGACCCTCTCCGCGCTCGCCGAGGGCAAGCGCGGCGGAGTCGCGCCACTCGCGATCCGGGTCTTTCAGCAGGCTATCGACGAGCGACGCGATCGGTTCTCCGGTGCGCGCGAGCGCGAGCGCGGACCATCGGCGCACTTCTTCGTCTTCGTCTCGCGCAAACGACCGTTTCGTGGCTTCGATCGTCGCCGGAACGTGCAACCGAAAGCACACTTCGGCGGCTTTGCGCCGGACGACGACATCGGCATCATCGAGGAGACTCGCTGCGTCGGTGGCGACGTCGCCATCGCCCTGCAATCCGCGACGAATCGCTTCGGGCCATGCGGGACCCGCCGACAACTCATAGCGGCCGTGGTCTCGTTCGACCGACCGCAACATCGCTCGAAGAACTTCGAAGCGAGCCGCTTGGTCGCCCGCAAGATCGTGATGTTCGCCGGGATCGTCTTTGGGACGAAATTGCGCGCATGCCGCCGCGCGTCGCTGGCACACCAGCCGGTCCTCGCCCGATGCCACCAGCGCATAGTCGTCGGTCTCCGCGAACGCGAATCCGGGGTCTCCGTCCGCCTTGCCCGCGAGGTGTGAGCCCAGGTCGCGCCCCCTGAGCCGAACGGGCCGCGGTATCCCGAGAGCCGAGAGGGCCGTCGGCAGCAGGTCGATCGTCTGCACGACCGTCTCTATCCGCTGCCCTCGACGTACCCCTGGCCCCGTCACGACCATCGGGACGCGGACCTGTTCTTCGTACACCGTGGTGCCGTGATAGTGCCCCCCGTGCTCGCCGAACTCCTCTCCGTGGTCCGCGGTCACGACAATCACCGCTCCCGGTCGTCGCGCCCGGATGAGGCGGGTGATCCGCCCGATGCCGTCGTCCGCGGCCGCGACTTCGCTGTCGTATGCATCGACATCGGGCGACTCACCACCGGCGAAAACGTGGTCCTCGTGCACTACGTAGGGCTCATGCGGCTCGAAGAAGTGGACCCAAAGAAAAAGAGGCGCCTCCGGCGCTTCGCGATTCAGGTACTCGGTCACTTGTCTTTCACGAAGAACCGGATCGGCGAACTCCACTTTCGTGTACTCGAACCCGAGGTGGTCGCGCTCGAAGCGTGTGAAGCGGTTCTCGTCGATAAAAAAAACCGCCGGCGGATAGAACGCCGCTGTTCGCCACCCGTAGCGGCGCAGGGACTGGGACCAGGTCTCCGAGTCTTCTCCGAGGCCCACTTCGAGGAGTGGCCGGAGGTACTTTCCCGTCAACATCGAACCAATCGAATAGGAGGTATTGGGGATTGGGCAGTACGCGTGCTCGAACAGCGTCCCCTCGCGTGCGAGTGCGTCGATGTTCGGAGTCGTCCTGCGCGAGTAGCCGTACGCTGAGACGTGATCTGCTCGCAGGGCGTCGACCGTCAACAAGACAAGATCATGCCCGGACCAATCGAGCGAACGGGCCACTTCTCCCGGAGCGATCGCCAGCGTGTCCGACGAGTGGCCGTCGTCCACCGCGCTGTGCCATCGACCCTCCACGACGAGCGCCCGACCAAGCAAGGGAGCGTGCTCGACCAAGGCGATTCGGAGGTTTGCGGCACGGTCGAGCATCTCCGCCGCGCGAGGTGCCCATCCCGCGCACGCGGCGACGAGCGCACCAACCAACAAGGTCAGGACGCGGCCCGTCCAGCCCGGATCGGAATCGACACGAAAGGCGATGCCCACGAGGGCTGCCCCGAGCAGCGAAGCGGCGAACATCGCTATGTGAAAGCCGACATAGAGTCGATGCAAAAGGAAACTGTCGGAGATCCAGGCCCCAGCCGTGAGCAAGATGCCGAAGGCAGCCAGGAGCAGCGGCCGGCGCGCCAGCCTCGTGAGACGAGGCGCGACGCGCTCGCTGATCAGCCCTCCAGAAGCGCCGAGAACAGCGATGAATGCCGAGCGAACCCACCAGTTCTCGAAATGACGGCCGCCTGTGACGCCCAACGCGATCGCCGCTCCTGCGATCGCTCCAGTCACCGCGACCGCCCAGCGTGCCCCGATTGCTCCGTCTGCGGCCTTCCGTGCGGCAGCCCAGAGAGCAACGACCGCCAGCGAGAGCGGCGCGAACGTCACCAGCGCAATCGGCACGATGGTGTGACGGGACAATGAGATTTCCCAGGCTCCGGAGAACTGCTGGCGCCAAAGAAACCCGACGACGACGTTTTCGGCCAGCAGCAGCCCGGCCCACGCCGCGGCGACGGCGGCCACGTCTCCCAATGCCGTCTCCAGTCTTCGACTGAAGCCTGCGGTCATGGTCCCACTCGGGGCCGGCTTTGCGAATGGAGGCGAAGGCGCTTGCCGGTCGGGGCCACGACGTATTCGCGCACGAGATGGGGAGTGCACCCGTGGATCAGCCGAAGCTGATGTCGAGGACCTCGTAGGTGCGGTCCCCGCCCGGCATTCGGACCTTCACTTCGTCGCCGGCCTGCTTGCCGATGAGGGAACGGGCCAACGGGCTCGTGACGCTAATTGTACCCTTGGCCAAGTCAGCCTCGTCGGCCCCGAGGATGCGATACGTCACTTCTTCGCCGGTGTCGGCATTCGATAGCTTGACGGTGGCGCCGAAGGCCACCCGGTCGCCAGCGAGCTTGCTCGGGTCGATCACTTCGGCGAGGGCAAGCTTGTTCTCAATCTCTTTGATGCGGCCTTCAATGAAGGATTGACGGTCGCGCGCCGCATGATACTCGGCGTTCTCGCTGAGGTCGCCGTGTTCCCGCGCCGTGGCGATGGCTTGAATGATCGCCGGTCGTTCGACGCTCTTGAGATGATTGAGCTCGTCGCGGAGCTTGGTGGCGCCTTCGGGCGTAATCGGGTTTTTTTGCATTGAGGCGGCAGAGGGCAAGGATCTAGCACGACTCCAGACTTCGGTAGTGCTAGGAGTGACCGAGGCTTGCTGGAAGCGGGATGGCGATCGTCGGACCTCACCTAGAGAGCGGCGTCCGCGTGGTGGCCGAACGCCCGGTCTCCGAAGGACCTCCGTGGCGCTATGAAGGTCAGGCCGCCACTCATGAAGGTCGCTTCGACCTCGTAGCGAGGCTCTGTGGTGATGGAGCGGTGGTTGTCACCCTCACGCCCGAGCCACCCGAAGGATTGGCGGACAAAGTCCGGCTCATTCTACGAGCTATGTGGAGGCATGCTCTTGAAGAGGGGGTGGCGCCGCCCCGACGTATTGCTCGATGGCGCGCCCAGCGATAACCGGCTCGTCACCACCGACCGCAGAGCATCGGACGTACGAACCGCACCAGCCGGCACGTGCTACCTTCGGGCCGGCATGCACTCTTTCTCTGCGGCTGCGCTCGCCACGATTGCGCTCCTGGGGCTCGTGGCGTGCGAAAACGGACCGGCGAAAAACCCGCTCGGCTACACCGAAGACGCCAAACGCGCCTACGACGAGGCAATGTCTCGTTACAACGCGCACAGCTGGATCGAAGCGCAAACTCTCTTTCGCGAGGTCAAGCGCAAGTACAGCTACTCCAAGTACGCGCGCCAAGCCGAGCTTCGCATTGCGGACGCCGATTTCGAGCAGGAGAAATATGCGGATGCCATGCGCGAGTACAAGGAATTCATCCACGCCCACCGGTCCGACGCGGAGGACGTAGCCTACGCGCGCGCGCGCATGGCGGAGGGCACCTACGCGGAGATCCCCGAGTCCTTCCTCATGCCGGCGGCGGAGGAGCGCGATCAAGTTTCCGTGGTCGATGCGTACAAGGAGCTGAAGTCCTATCTCGCAGACTATCCGGACTCCAAGCAGTCCCCTCACGTTCGCGAGCTCCTCGCACAAGTTCTCGGCCGACTGGTGCGACACGAGCTCTATGTCGCGCGATATTACCTCGACAAGGACAACTACGATGCGACCGTCGCGCGCGTCGAATATGCTCTTCGTAACTACGCCGCGGGGCTCGAGGGTCTGCGCAACGACGCCCGACAGCCGTCGGACCTCGAAGCAGAGGCCCTTTTGCTCCTCGGGCAGACGTATCTCCGTATGCACAAGTGGGATCAAGCGCGCCGCGCCTTCGAAACGGTGGTGAGGGGCGACCCCCGCAGCCCGCTCGTGGCGAGGGCCGTCGGTTACCTCGCGTTCCTCAAGCAGCGCGGAGCGTGAGGACCACCGAGACCCGGGTCATGGCTGATCCTTCTGCGGCGCCTGCAACCCCGTCCATCTCCGTGCCACCGCCGGGCGCTCCGGCACCACGCACGATCCTCGTCGTCGACGACGAGAAGAACATTCGTCGCACGCTACAGCTCGTTTTGGAAGGCGAAGGCTACCGCGTCCTCGGAGCCGAGACCGCATCGCTCGCGCTTTCCATCCTCGCCAGTCCCGCGGCGCCCGTCGACCTCGCGATTTTGGACGTGAAGCTGCCCGACATGAGCGGCCTCGATGCGCTCGCGAAGATCCGCAGCGACGATGCGACCCGGGACGTGCCCATCATCATCATCAGCGGGCACGCGACCGTGCACGACGCCGTGCAAGCCATCAAGCTCGGAGCGAGTGACTTTTTCGAGAAACCCCTCGAGCGCGAGCGCGTGCTGGTGAGTGTTCGCAACGTCCTTCATGCAGCGCTCACACGGCGGGAGCTGGCTCGGGTGACCGAGCAGCAGCTTCAACGCCACGAGATGATCGGTCGAAGCTCACCGATGCTTCGTCTTTTTCACGAGATCGAGCGAGTGTCGCCCACGAAGGCCTCGGTTCTCATCACCGGCGAGAGCGGCACGGGCAAAGAGCTCATCGCGCGGGCCATCCATCACCTTTCGCCTCGCGCCGACGGGCCGTTCGTCAAAGTCAACTGCGCCGCGATTCCGCGCGAGCTCATCGAGAGCGAGCTGTTCGGCCATGAGAAGGGCGCGTTCACCGGCGCCCAGCAGCGACGGCGGGGGCTGTTCGAGCAAGCTCACGGCGGGACGCTGTTTCTGGACGAGATCGGCGACATGGACGTGGTTGCCCAAGCCAAAGTGCTGCGAGCCGTACAATCGGGGGACATCTCGCGCGTCGGCAGCGAGCACGTGATCCACGTCGACGTCCGCGTTCTCGCGGCCACGAACAAGGACTTGTCCAAGGCAGTGGAGTCCGGCAACTTCCGCGAAGACCTCTTTTTCCGACTCGCCGTCTTCCCCATTCGCTGTCCCGCGCTTCGCGAGCGGGTCGAGGACATTCCTTTGCTCGTGCAGGCGTTCATGGATCAGTTCGCCCGAGAGAACGGCGTGCGCCCCAAACCAATCGACGGGGATGTGATGCACGCGCTCGTATCGCGCAAATGGCCTGGCAACGTCCGGGAGCTGAAGAACGCCGTGGAGCGGGCGGCGATTCTCTCGGGCGATCGTGTGACGGTCGCAGACCTCCCCGAGGACCCTCACGAGAGCCCGTTCGAAGAGGAGACGGAGTTTCCTGCCTCGCCCGACGCAACACAGCCCATCGACGCGCTCGAGGAGGATTCGGCGGAGCCGCGCGCATCGGGCGCTGTGCCGGGGGCCAGACACTTGACGCTCCGCGAATTCCGCGAGCGATCCGAGCGCCAATACATCGTCGACACGCTCAAGATGACCGGAGGGAACATCTCCCGTACGGCGGTCCTGCTCGGCGTCGAGCGCACCAACTTGCACAAGAAGATTCGTGGCTACCAAATCAAGCGTGGCGAAGAGTGAAGGGCTGGTCACTGCGTCGTGACGTGCCCCGAGTCGGGGAGTCGCTCGGCAAGGCGTTCGCGCACCATGACGAACGTCGCCATCGCCACCAGCAGCGCGATCGCAGTCATGAGCAGAAGGTTGCCTCTCCACTCGCTCGCCGGGCGCTGCGACGGCTGCGGATCCACTCCGTACTGCCCGCGCAGCCCCGAGGAGGGGGGCGGGAGCTCCGCACGCAGGGACGCGCTCTGCGTCGGAACGGGCGCGAACGCTCCATCGAGCTTCGGCTTGCGGCCGGAAAGAAGCCTCCGGACATCTCCGAGCATCGCGTAGGCACTGTCGTACCGTCCCTGCGGGTCGGGGGTTAGGGCAAGCCGAACGACGGCGGCGACGTCGTCGAAGAACTCCTGACCGCGCGCCCCGGAGCCGTCGCCGCGCTGCACGAGCACTCGTGCGAGGTCTTCGCGCGAGTCGAGCGGCGAAGTGCCGACCAGCGCAAAGTACAGGCACGCTCCGACGGACCACACGTCCAAAGCCTCGCTCGGCAGCGCCGGAGGCGCCACTTGCCGTTCGGGTGGCGTGAAGGGCCCTATGCGCGCCGACGCGAGCACGTCGACTTGGTTTGGCTTGCGAACCTGCAGGCCAGGCGTCGTCGCAAAGTCGACGAGGCGCGCGGAGCCACGGGGTGTCACGACGACATTCGTCGGAGATACACGGCCATGGACGATCCCGTGAGCGTGCGCCATCTCGAGCGCATCGAGGATTTGTTCGACGAACCGCAGGGCGGAGAACGGATCCCAAGGCCCTCGCCGGAGCGCCTCTCCGAGGCTTTCCCCCTTTGCCCAGGCCCGCACGATGACCGGTGAGCCTCGCGAGTCGACTCCTTGGTCGATGACCTTGACGACGCGCGCGTGGTGAAATCGGTTTGCCGCCCAGTTCGCTCGCTCCCATTCGGCGCGCGCCTGCGCGTCGGCCGCAAACTGCTCTCGCAGAACCCGCACGACAGCTTTTTCGGTACCGCGTGACGCGAGCCAGCTCTGGCACACACGACCGCGGCCCAGGGGCCTTTCTATTGTCCAGCCGCGGAACGTCCCAGCCACGGGCACCTGCACTTCGCCGCCGTTCGCCGAGAGGCACGTCGCCGATTCCTGCATGCCCGAAACCTAGAGCTCAGAAACTCCCTGTCGACCCGTATCCTCCCTCGCCCCGCTCGGTTACATCGAGCTGGTCCGCTGGAATGAGCTCGGCGCGAGCCACCGGCGCGATGACGAGTTGGGCGATGCGCTCCAGCGGCGAGATGCTGGCAGGAGCATCGCTCACATTGACGAGCAGGACCTTCACCTCGCCCCGATAGTCACTGTCAATCGTGCCGGGCGCGTTGAGCACGGTGATCCCGGCTCGCGCCGCCAAGCCCGAGCGCGGGCGCACTTGTCCCTCGAAGCTGGGCGGCAGGGCGATCGCCAGTCCGGTCGGCACCGGCACGCGGCCCAGAGGCGGAATGGTGATCGGTTCGGCGATGGCGGCGTGCAGATCCATTCCGGCGGCCCCGGGGGTCAAGTATCGCGGGAGTGGCACACGCACCGGTCCCACACGCAAGAACGGCACGCGAAGGTCGGGGACCAGGCTGGCGGTCATGACCGGCACGATACCGTAAATTGAAGCGCCGACTCGTAGCCCCACGCCGGGCGAGGTGCCCCCTTACCTCTCGCCCCCCCATCTGCTACGCGTCGGAAATGTCCGCTCGCGAGCTCGTCCTCATCCTCGACTTCGGCGCGCAATACACTCAGCTCATCGCTCGCCGCGTCCGCGAGCAGCGCGTCTACTGCGAGATTCACCCATGCAGCCTCGCTTTCGACCAAGTTCGCGCCATGGCTCCACGCGCCATCGTCTTGTCGGGCGGCCCCGCCAGCGTGTATCTCGACGGAGCCCCCACCGTAGACCGTCGGCTCTTCGAGTTGGGCGTGCCTGTCCTCGGCATCTGCTACGGACTTCAGCTCCTCGCCCACCTGCTCGGCGGGAAGGTCGAGCGAGCGAGCGAGCGGGAGTACGGGCATGCGCGCGTCGTCGTCGAGCGACCGGAGGGGATATTCCACCGTTTCGCCAAACGGGAAGCCCTTGACGTGTGGATGTCGCACGGAGACCGGATCACGGCGCTTCCGTCCGGGTTTCATACGCTTGGAGTGAGCGGAAACACGCCGTTTTGCGCGGTCGGAAATCCGAGCAAGCGGATTTACGGCGTACAGTTTCATCCGGAAGTCGTGCATACGCCTCGAGGCACGGACATCCTCGCGTCGTTTCTGTTCGATGTCGCTCGGCTCGAACCGTCGTGGACCCCGGGCGCCTTCACCGAAGAAGCCATCGCGGCCGTGCGTGGCCGCGTCCCTGATGAAGATCACGTCCTTTGTGGACTGTCGGGCGGCGTCGATTCCTCGGTCGCGGCCATTCTCTGCCACAAGGCGGTTGGCAATCGGCTCACTTGCATCTTCGTCGACAACGGTCTTCTGCGTCGCGGCGAGGCCGAACAGGTGGTCGCGACCTTCCGGGAGAATTTTCACTTGAATCTGGTCGCCGTCGACGCTCGCGAACGTTTCCTTTCGGCCCTGCGAGGGGTCGTCGACCCCGAGCTGAAGCGCAAGGCGATCGGCCGGGCATTCATCGAAGTGTTCGACGAGGAAGCAAAACAAGTGACCGGCGCCAAGTGGCTCGTCCAAGGGACGCTCTACCCGGACGTTATCGAGAGCGTTTCGTTCAAAGGACCAAGCGCCGTCATCAAGAGTCACCACAACGTCGGGGGGCTTCCCGAGAAGATGAATCTGAAGCTCATCGAACCGCTGCGGGAGCTATTCAAGGACGAGGTGCGCGCCGCCGGCGAAGAGCTCGGAATGCCCCGGGATCTCCTGTGGCGCCATCCGTTCCCAGGCCCAGGACTGGCCGTGCGTTGCCTCGGACTCGTGACCGAGCAGCGGCTCGAAGTCCTTCGGGAGGCCGATGCGATCGTCACCGACGAGATCCGCACGGCAGGTCTCTATGACGTCGTGTGGCAAGCGTTCGCCGTGCTGTTGCCCGTAAAGACGGTCGGCGTGATGGGGGACGAACGTACCTATGAAGAGGTGTGCGCCGTCCGTGTCGTCCGATCGGTCGATGGAATGACCGCGGATTGGGCGAAGCTTCCGCACGAGGTCATGGCGCGCATATCCAGCCGAATCACCAACGAGGTCCGCGGAATCAATCGTGTCGTGCTGGACATCACAAGCAAGCCGCCGGGCACGATTGAATGGGAATGAAAAGAGAGATGAAGCGCGAGTTCACGCGTTCATCTCGATGGCTTCTCGCGGTCGTGCTGAGTCTCGCGGGATGTGAGCCCGCAAGGGAGCCAAACCGGCCGACGGTCTCCCTGCGAATCCGTGGCAAACCGCCCGCCGCGACCGTAATCATCGACGACGAACCGCTCGGATCGCTCGAGTTCGTGGCCGCACACGGCGTGGCCCTTCCCCCGGGAGTGCATCACATCACCGTCCAAGCGGTGGGTTACTTCCCGTGGGACCGGGAAGTCCTCGCGACGGTCGGCTCGGCTCCCATCGCCCTCGAGGTTGCGCTAACGCCCGTCCCCGACTAGCGTGGCAAGACCTTCCATGGCAAATCGGGCGATCTGGAACGTAAGAAAACGGCACGAGTGGCTTGCGACCCCGCTGAAGAGCAAGCGCGTCAAGCGGGCGCAGCGACTCCGCTGTGGCCTCCAAGAGGCCATGGACCGGAAGAGCGGCGAGCCGCAGCCTCAAGACGCGTGAGGACCCTCGCGGGCGAGCCGGATCCGTAACGGAATCAGTCTCACCCGTGTGAAGGACTCAGCCGTTCGCCTGCGGCGGCCCAGGCCATGGTTGGCGTATTGTAGGCGAGGCCGAGGACTCCCGTCCGGTCGACAAGGATGACGCCTCCGGTGCCTGAGACGCGTGCACCCATCGTGCGAATCGAAGCCCGAGCGGCATTTTCGGGGCTCGCTCGCGATCGCATGTGGTCGACAGAAGCTCTCGCCAAGCAAACCCTCAGTGCGGCCTCGCCATGCCCCGTAGCCGAGCACGCGCCGGCGTCATCGTCGGCGTAGGTCCCGGCGCCGAGGATCGGCGAATCCCCCACCCTACCGACGCGCTTGTAGACCTGACCGCCGGTGCTCGTCGCGGCTGCGACGGTGCCACGCGAATCGCGCGCGACCGCACCGACCGTCCCTGTCGAGCTGCCCGTGCTTGTCGGGGTGCTCTCCGCATGGGCCCCGACGATCGAACGGGTCGCGACCCAACGCTCCCTCGCGGAGGGGGTCGTCAACTCCTCGGCGGAAGTCGGTGTGAAGCCCCGCTTCATAGCAAACTGTCGGGCGCCTTCGCCCGCGTACAACACGTGACGACCGTCCTCCAGCACAGCACGGGCGATTCCGATTGGATGGGCAAATGGGGGAAGTGCGCACACGCCGCCAGCGCGCAGTCTCGACCCCTCCATGATTGCTGCGTCAAGCTCGACGAGTCCCTCTTCGTTCAGGCAGGCTCCCCTTCCCGCGTTGAACAGCGGATCTTCCTCGAGTATCCATACGGCCCGCTCGACCGCGTCCAGTGCGCTCCCGCCGCAGCGCAACACGTCCATGCTCGCGACCGCCGCCGCATGGCACCCTTCCATATGCCAAGGGAGGTGCTCCGCGGCCACGTCCCCTGCCCCGCCGTGGACTAGGACCGCCCAGGCGCCCCCGTTGGCACCCCATGAAGCGGTCACGCGGCTCAAGTCCACGTTGCTCATGGCGACCCATGATAGCGCTGCACAGCGAACGCGAGGAGCACGATGGGCGGCACGCCGGCGAGGAGCGAAGAAACGTGTCCCGCGGCGGCCGCTTGGAACAAGATGATCGAAGCCAACCCTGCCGCAGCGGACGCGAGCATGGCAACTGCCGCAAGACGACGTGTTCCTTCGCTCTCCGCCAGCAGCGCATGAGCCACGATCATGGGAACCGCGAGCCCGGCGGTGGCGACGGCCATGGCCGCCGCAGCCCGGCCAAAGCGGGGAATCGAGCCCGACGATCCCCACGCCTCCGGCGTCAACCCCACCGGCGCTCCGTCCGCTCCGACCAAGAGCCCTTGCAGCCGATCCACGAAGGTGCCCTGTTGCCAAACCCACGTGGAGGTTTGGGACGCCCTCGGAAAGAAGGCCGTCACGTCCACAGTCCGCGGCATTCCGATTGCCGCGGCGGCGGCCCAAGCTACCAGCGTCCCGCCCGCCACCGCCGCCGCAGCGATTTGCCCGCGTGACCGGCCCAGGGTACCGAGCGCCGCGACTTCGCCCCTTGCCCGCGCAGGAGCGAGCGCGACCCAAACTCCAATGGCAGCGCAGACCGGCGTGAGTGGCAGCGTTCGGCCCGCGCGTTCCCCCCACGAAACTCCGCCTTCATCGGTGGCGGCAGTCGCCACCCAAGCGAGTCCGAGGGCCAAAGCCGAGACCGTGAGGGCGCGCACCAGGACGCGCACATCCCATCGGGTCGGCGTCACCCCGTCAGGCTAGCCGCTACCGCGTGCAATCGGGAGGGAAGACGCCGCCCAATCGCGTGTTATGCTGGTATTAGGCGTCGCGTTCGGACCGCATTTACGGTCCCGAAATGGTTCGGGGGCGGAGCACCGCTCGCGAGCGCGGCTCGATCGGTGCCACAAAACGCACTTTCAACAGGAAACACTCGCTGGCAGCGCCGCGGTAAATGGCGCCAAGCCCCCGGGTGCCGGCCGCGCGCCGGAGGAGGGAGAACGTCATGCAAAGTACCTATGGCTCTAGTCCGAGAGGGCCGTTGCCGTAGAGGCGTACCCGCGCGCTTCCGCCCAACGAATGCGTGGCGCGCGGGTGGCTCGGGCGGGAGGGAACGGAGGCCGTAAACGGCGCAGCTTGCCGGCAACCGGCCCCCCAACGTTCGCGGTTCGTGACCCCTCGGGGCGGACCGCGCCTTCCGTCCGTATGACGAGCCCTTTCACTGGGCCTGCTTCAGGGAAAACGGCCCGGGTGGACCGAACATGCCACCCGGGCCGTCGTTTGCGGACAGCAGGAGTTGACACGTTGGCGGTCGGAGCGCTTAGCTCAGGAGTTCTGCGGGACTAGCTCAGTTGGTAGAGCGTCGGCTTCCCAAGCCGAAGGTCGCGAGTTCGAGACTCGTGTCCCGCTCCGGCGAATTCGTTGGGGATTGTCCTCCCCCTTACTGCGGGCCGCAGTAAGGGCTTCGGCTTTGGAGGCCCGATCCGTCCCTCCAACCGCCCGCATCGGTAGTGCGATGCTCCGTTGCGCCACCGCGTGACTCGTCTTGCTCGCAGCGTGCGAGGCCACTCGCCTCGCGGTATCGCCGCGCAGCGCTACGGCGAGCAGGCCACGCGGCCTTCACCGCGTTCTCGTCCGAAGTTCGACAAGCCGTTCGCTCGCTCGCCCCTTCTTCGTGAAGAGCTCCCCTTGGCAATGGGGCGACCCGCGTTCGAGGTCGCGGCATGCGTCGGGCCGCGAAAGGTACACAGTGCACACGAAGCGGCCTTCGAGCTCGACGCGCAGTGCGGCGCAGTGGCCGTGGGCGAGACGCATGTACGCGCGGTTGCCCACGAAGTGCACGAACCGGTCGACCGCGTCGCCGAGGCGCGCGTAGTCGTCGCCCGTCACGCGGACCGACGTCTCAAGGTTTGAGAAGCAGCAGGTTCCGCACTCGAGGCAGGGCGGCGGAATTTCGAGGACGTCCCTTTCGAGGTCCATGCGCGGGAACGACTATCGCTGATGGCTCCGGGGATCGGAAGCGGCTGGCGCGCGCGGGCACCAATGGGGCTCTCGTCTCGCTTACGTTCGGCGGGTTGTTCGTCGGCGGTGACGCAAACGTTCTCGTACTGCCCGGCGTGATGGCTGTTTAGCGGCGATTCCGGCCGTCTGCAGCCGGCACTTCGAGGGGCGTCGAGTGTGAGCGAGGCAATGCGGATCGGCGAGATCGCCGCCGTGCGGAACGGCGTCGAATCAAGAGTGCACCGGAGCCACCGAAGAGGAGAATGCCCGTCGGCGAAGGAACTTGCGCGCCGATGGTTTCGAGCGAGCAGAGGCCGCCGCCGGTCCTTCCGCCGTCGTCGCGATAGATCTTCCAGAAATCCGCGATCGGAGCGGGCGCGTTGCAGTTCTCGGTCGATGGCGGGCCGATGTTGCCGAACGCGTCGACGGCCGCGATAGCCACGTTGTAGGTGATGTTGTTTTTGAGTCCGCGAATCGTGTAGCTGCCGGTCGAGCGATCTGGAACCGTCACCCCGCCGTTGGTGCTGCCCACGAGGTTTGCGACCGGAATGGTCGAGATGCCGCCGCTTACGGTGGTGGACGTTCCGGAGTCGATCAAGTTGCCCGCGTCGTCCAGAGATTCGATGGCGACCGCAACACCGCTGTCTTGCACGATGGCGCTGGTCAGCACGACGCTCGAGCAGGTACCGGCCGCACCATTGATGCCGCCGACGTTCACAGAATAGCAGCCGGCATCGGCGGGCGCGCTTGGAATCCCCGCATCCGCGTCCACTCCCGCGTCAGCCGAACCGTCGTCTCCGCGTTCGGCCGAGCCGTTATCGCCTGTATCGTTCCCCGTGTCGCTGGGGCTCCCGTCGCCGCTATCTCCCCCCTCCGCTTCAGGGCTGGCGGCGGCTCCTGTATCCGGGCAGACCAGTGACGTCGCGTCGGGAATGCCGCTCAGCATGCTCTCGTGGCCGGGAATTGGATCGATGAAGACGTCGTACCCGGAGGTGTCGGAGTCTGGGTTGAGGCTCCACGTCGCCAATAGGAGCGTGTCGCCGACCACGAGCGAAACGCCGCTCGGGGCGGGTGGACCGACGAGATCGGTCTGCTGGCGGAAATGGTAGGCGATGCCGGCGTAACTTCCGTTCGAATCCACGGGAACGAAATTGATCGTTAGGGGGACGGCCGCGAAGCTCGACTGCGAGTTGCACGCCGCGGGTCCCTGCGCTTGGTAGGTCAGCGGTGGGGTAAGGGGAGCGTTCTGCAGTCCGACGAGGTCTTGCACGCGCACCTGAAAGGGCAGGATCATCTCCGTGTAAATGGGGCCCGTGAGCCAATATTCGAAAGCGACGGGCCAGCACGTCGCCGCAGCGGAACCCTGGACTCCTCGATCGGCTGGCTGGGTGCAGTCGCTCGACTTGCTGGCCCACACCTGCAAGTTCTCAGCGCCATCGAACCCGGACAAGACGAGATTGAAGCTGAGGACCATGTCCGCGACGCAGTCGTCGTAGTTGATCCCCTGCGGTGTCAGGTTTATCGGCCGAGTGCT
>JBAULD010000048.1:0-7082 GCA_049578005.1 Polyangiaceae bacterium | reverse complement strand
CGCGAAAGTCGGTGCCGTAGTTCGGCCCCGGATAAAAGCAGAGCACGATCGAGCCGATGACGAGGATGAAGCTCAGCGGTATCCAGAACCGCCGTTGGCCCATGAAGTCGAAGACACGTCCCGGCTTGAAGAACTCCATGGGTCAGAACTCCGCTCCCACGCTGAGGCGTTTGACCCTGGCGCCACGAACCCACCAGTCGAACACCAGCCGCGTGCAGAAGACGCCCGTGAAAAGACTGCAAAGAATCCCGACGATGAGGGTGACGGCGAACCCCTTCACCGGACCGCTTCCGTATTGAGCCAAAATGAGGCCCGAGATGAATACGGTCATGTGACCGTCGATGATCGATGGCCAAGCGCGGTCGTAGCCCGCGTCGACCGCCGCGCGCACGCTCTTGCCCGCGCGCAGTTCCTCGCGAATGCGCTCGTTGATGAGAACGTTCGCGTCGATGCTCATTCCGATCGTAAGGGCTAGCCCCGCTACGCCCGGGAGCGTCATCGTCGCGCTGAAGCTCGCGAGGACCGCGAGCTGCAGGAAGAGATTGAAGAGAACGGCCAGGTCGGCCACGATTCCGGATTTGCGGTAATAGATGAACATGAAGAGGAGGACGGCGCTCACGCCGTAGACGACCCCTTTGACCGCTTCGTGAATCGCGTCGCGCCCGAGCGACGGGCCGATGAGCGACTCGTTGCTCGGCGTTATCGGAGCGGGCAGCGCGCCCGACTTGAGAACGCGAACGAGCTGGTTCGCGTCGTGGAGCTGCTTCTCCGGGTCGCCTGCGCCCATCGTGATCGACGCCCGCCCGCCGCCGATCTTCGTCCGAATGACCGGCGCGCTGTCGACGATTTCGTCGAGGATGATGGCAAAGCGGCGGTTGACGTTCGCGCCGGTCACTTCCTCGAAGCGATCGGCCCCGGCAGGCGAAAACGAGAGGAGTACCTGATACTGGCCGAAGTTCTGCTGATCCTGGTTGACGCTCGCGTCGGTGATGTAATCCCCGGTCAGCTCCGCCCGCCCGAACATATACACGGTTCGCCAGCCCACCTGCTTGAACTGGAGCGGCTCGGTCCCCTCCACCGGCTCGGTCACCGCCTCGAAGCCGATTGCATGGTCATCCGGCACATTGAGTGTCTTCGCCCAAGCTTTGAATCGCCCCAGGCACTCGCTCATGGTCTCGTTTGGATATTTCGGCGGCTGACACGACATTCGCGCCGAATACCCCTTGACCGACTTCTTGTGACCCGACGCGTCCAGGCCGTCGGGCGCCATTTCCTGATACTGGGCGATGCCCTCGCCCTCGGGGAGATCGTCGGCTTTGAGCGCCGGCGGGCCAAGGACCTTTTCGCTGTTGCCGTCGTCGAGCATCTTGAACTCGAGACGCGCGGTCCGGCGAATCGTGTCTTTGATCTCTTGAAAGCTCTTCTCGTCGGTTCCAGGGACCTCGACGATGATGTCCTCGTCGCGCGTCGTCACTGCTGCTTCACGCAGGCCCAGTTCGTCGACGCGGCGCAGAATCGTGTCTTTGGCCTGGGCGACCGCGCCGTCCCGGATCTGCGACTCGACCTCTGCGCGGATCTTGAACGTTATCTGGCCTTCGGCCGGGCCGGGCGACTGCGACAGCTCCCCTAGAAACTTTCTGCCGAAGCGATCATCGATCTTCGATTTGTCGGCCGGATCCTTGAAGTTGAGGCGGATGATCGCCGTCTCGGGCTGGGCGACGTGCACCTTCTCGTCGAGCTTGGACAGCTCCTCGCGGGTGACCCGTCCTTCGCCCGAGTGCAGGCCGAAGCTCGTCGCGAGCTCCTGGCGCATTTCGTCCGCGAAGTGATCGCGCTTGTCGCGGATCGCCTCGTCGACCTCGACCGTGTACACCAAACGCATTCCGCCGCGGAGGTCGAGCCCCGGCGCGATGGCGAACGAGATCCGATCGCGCAGGTACTCCGGCAGCGGGACTTTGCCGCCGCTCATGTTGTGCAGCGTCGGCCATAGCGCCACGATCGCACCCAGGAATACCGCGAGGACGAATCCGACCTTCAACCGCCAACTGCCGTCCATCGCCGGCACGAGCCCAAAGCCGGCCCAGCAGAAGGTGAGCGCAGAGCCGACCAGGCCCCAGAAGTTGTCGAAGTGAAAGAACAGCGATGCCGAGCCCGCAGCGATAGTCATCACGACGAGCGCGGTGCGCCGAGGTCCCGCGGAAAGGCCCCAGGTAAAGACCCCAACGCCGGCCCCGGTGGCGCCGATGACGGCGAGGGCTTGGCCATGCATGAGCAGGGCGACGGCGCTGCACGCCACGGCGACTGCGCCGCTCAGAATGGCCAGAACGTTCTTGTTGGGCATGTCGCTATCGGCGGCTGGGGCTTACTTCTTGAGGTCCGGACCGGCCTTGGCCTCTTTGAGTTCCTTCGTCGGCGCGGGGGCTCCGCCCTTGGCTGCGCTCTCGACGAACGGGGATACCGTGTTGGCGACGACCTGGACCGTAACCCCGGGGGCAATCTTCACCTTCGCGATCCGGTCGTCCATCTCCACGAGCTCGCCCACGAGTCCGGCGTTGGTCGTCACTCGATCGCCCTTTTTCAGAGCCGCACGCGCGCTCGCTTCTTTCTTCTGCCTGCGCGACATCAGAAGGAAGAAGGGAACGAAGATGACCAGCATCATCAGGATCGGCATGAAGCCGGCGATCGGCGAACTCGACGCCCCTCCCCCGCTGCTCGACGTGGGCTGCGAGTCCTGGGCAACGCCGGGCGTTCCAGCCTTCGGCTGAACGTTCTGCGCGAGAAGAAGATCACTCGAGAGTATGGGGGAATACACCGGGGGCTCCGAAAAAAACGCGTCCGGGGGGTCCGGACGCGGCGGGCGTCGGGATAGCCGCTGGGCGCTCCCTCGTCAACCTGAGCTCAATTTCCCAGGCGCTGCCGTGGCCCCCTAATCGCCGTCCTTCGCGCATCGCAAACCGACATTCGGGCCTGCCTCTAGGGCCGAACCCCAGTTGCGCGACGTGGTCCGGCTCATCGAGGGCGGCGACAGCCACCCTCCCCCGCGCAGAACGTGCGCAGCGCCGGAGCGCGGAGCAGGCCCCGGACCGAGCGACTCGACGTACCAATCCGACGTCCATTCCTCCACATTGCCGCTCATGTCGACGGCCCCGAATATGCTGGCCCCGCCCGGGTGCGTCCCGACGCGCAACGGATGTGGAGCGCAGCTCTTTCCGGACTGGTCGCTGATGAGCGTGACTCCGTTCGCACAAGCCGGCGCCACCCCCCAGGGAAATGGCATCGCCGACGTGCCCCGCGCGGCGTACTCCCACTCGCGCTCGGTCGGCAGGCGCTTACCTACGAATCGACAGTATGCATCGGCGTCGCGCCAGTGGACGCATGAGACGGGGAGATCGGGATCGCCGGCGTCGAAGGTACACGCCGCGCTGGTCTTGGCGGGCCTCGCGCAGGCGCCGGCCTCGACGCAGGCCCGGTAGGCGCCGACGCTCAGCTCGGCGCGGTCGATCCAAAATGGCGCGACGAAGAGCGTGCGAGCGGGGCGCTCGTTCGCGGGTGCGTGCGGGTTCGACGAACCCATGGTGAAGTGCCCGCCGCCGAGATGGAGCATCCCGCCCTCCAGCGGAGCCAACTGGCGTGCCGGAGCGCCGCCATGATTCTGTGCGCTCGAGTCATCGTAGGGGTTATCGCTCGAAGCGGGCGAGTGCACTTCCTCTGGTTCGCCGTCGTCGCGCGGAGTGACCGAGCCGCCAAGGGCGTGCGCGGCGCGCCCCAGAGCCACACCCGTTACGGAAGCGACTATGACGACGACAGCGATGGACCGACGCTCGCGCATGAAGGGCCTCGAGCCTGCCCGGACGGCAGACACTCGACATGTTGCCAGGTGCGAGCCGCGCTGGCCAGCTTTCCCATCGGTACGCGCCGCTCCCACCACCGCATAACGCGCTGCATGAGAGGAGAAGCCGTGTTCGCGTCAGAGCATGTTGGCGGCAAGCTCGGCGAGGTCGCTCCGTTCGCCCTTGGCGAGCACGATGTGAGCCGCGATTTTCTCGCCTCGGAAGCGTTCGGCGGCGACGGTCAGCCCGTTCGAAGCGCTGTCCACGTAGGGATTGTCGATTTGTCCCGGATCGCCCGTCAAGACGACTTTGGTCCCGTCGCCCGAGCGCGTGATGATCGTTTTTATCTCGTGGGGTGTGAGGTTCTGCGCCTCGTCGACGATGATGAACTGCTGCGGCAAACTTCGTCCGCGAATGTACGTCAGGGGCTCCACTTGGATTTGGCCGCTCTCAAGCAACTCGGCGTACACGCGCGGGCCTTTGCGCGCCCCCGACGAGAAGAGAAACTCGAGGTTGTCGAAGATGGGCTGCATCCACGGATTCAGCTTCTCGTCGACGTCACCGGGCAGAAAGCCGATGTCGCGCCCGAGAGGCATGACCGGTCGCGATACCAGCATCCGGGTATACGCGCCGTCTTCGACTGTGCGCTTCAGGCCTGCGGCGATGGCGAGCAGCGTCTTGCCCGTGCCCGCCTTGCCGACGAGCGTCACGAGCCGAATCGACTCGTCGAGGAGCAGGTCGATGGCGAAGGACTGCTCTTTGTTGCGCGGGCGAACGCCCATCACGCCATCACGCGGCACGCGCAAACTCACGATGGCTCGTTTGGTCGCGTCGTAGCGGCCGAGCGCCGTGTGCGATGCGTTGGCTCGGTCCCGCAGGAGGAGGCACGTGTTGGCGGCCGGGAACGGCTCTCTCGGCGAGATGCGCCCCTCGCGGAAGAACGCGTCTATCTCGTCGCCGTCGAACTCCACCTCGGCGATGCCGCTCGTCAGCCGGTCCGCTTCGACCCTCTGATTCTCGTACGTCTGGGCGACCATTCCGAGCGCGTCGGCCCGGATGCGCAGGTTCGTGTCCATCGTGACGAACACGGTGGGGCGACCCCCGTCGTTTTCGCGAACGTCGAACGCGGTCTGAAGGATGGCCTGGTCCATCGCGGTGTGATCGATGGCGCTCGGAAGCTCGAGCCGCTTGCTCGGAACGGCGACCCGGAGCGTCCCGCCAGACTCCAGCGAAACCCCCTTGGACAGCGCTCCTCCGCGATCGCGCAGCTCGTCCAGCAGTCGGGCGATGGCGCGAGCGTTGCGCCCCCGCTCCGACCCCTCGCGTTTGAACTGGTCCACCTCTTCGATCGCGTAGATTGGGATGATGACGTTGTTGTCCTCGAATCGGAAGATTGCGTGGGGGTCATGCAACAAGACATTGGTGTCAAGGACGTAGTTTTTCTTCATCGGATGCTCGGGAACCACGCGAACGCTGACTCCGAACGGGTACCACGTGCAAGCTCCTTCGACATACCTTCCCGGCCCTCGGGCGAGCTTTTGACGTGAGCCGTCCGGGCACCCCTGGAAGCGGCCGAGCCCGGGTACCGAATTGGGTGGAGAGGCTCGTCGTGCGGGCGGCCGGCGAGATACGCGTCCTCGCCTCCTTGACTCCTGCGCACGCCGCCTGCGAACGCGAGCGGCTCGCGGCCGACCTTCGGCAAGGAAGAAGCTCCTTGCCCCGCTGGACGTACGCGGCGGCCAGCCACGACGAACTGCGGCGCGCCCTCGACGCGGCCCAGGCGGCCCTCGGTCGGAGCGACGAGCCCCAGCACGAGCTCTATCGCGCACGCATGCGCGAGTTGTCGATCGAGGCCGAGCTGTCCGCCGCGGCTGGAACGCGCGATGTTGCCCGCCTTGCCCTGGAGCGTTTTGCTCCGCCCGAGCCCGCGATCGCGCAAGCCGCGGCGCAGCTCTGCGCCACGTGGCTGGAGGAGCCGCTCGTGCCGCGCTCCGACCCCCTTCTGGCGAGCGATGCGCCTCACCCGCGCTCGCTCCTGTCGCAGATGCGCGAAGCGGTCGGGAAGCTCAGGCTGCCTTTCACCGTGGCCGTGGATCGTTCGCTGGCGGCCCTCGCCGCCACGGGCGACCGCGTCATCCTCGTGGCAGCCGGGCGTTTCGTGCACGACGACGACGCTGCACGCACGGTCCTTCACGAGGTCGAAGGACACGCGCGGCCCCGCGCCCGATCGTACGGGTCATCCTGCGCACTTCTTCGCGTGGGGACCGCGGGCGGCGTCGACGACCAGGAGGGGCGCGCGCTCGTGCTCGAAGCGCGCGCCGGCATGCTCGGCCCGTGCAGGAAGGGCCAGCTCGCGGCACGTCATCGGGCGGTGGAAGCGATGCTGGACGGGGCCTCGTTCGCAGACGTGGCGCTTCTGCTCGTCCGAACGTTCGGCTTGGACGCCGCCGACGCGGTGCTCGTCGCGGAGCGAGCATTTCGTGGGAGCGACGGAGCGCGACCGGGGCTGGGTCGCGAGCGCATTTACCTCGAGTCTTTCGTGCGCGTCTCGGCGCATCTCGGGGCGCACCCGGAGGACGAAGACGTCATGGCCTCGGGCCAAGTGGCGGTCGACTCCATTGCGGCCGTTCGCGACGTAATGGCGAGCTCCGAACTCACATGACGTGCACGGGGACGGTCGCCCAGCTCGCCCCGCCGCGGCTGTCGTGCACGACGATCCAAATCGTCCCGTCGCCGGGGTCGTTCGGCGGGTGGAACTGGTCGTCCGTGGCGCTCGGGTCGCCCACCGAGCCGGTCGTCGTGTTGTAGAGGAGCCGCGCCTCGTCGGTGAACGAACCCACGGTCGAGAAGAACTCGGCCCATATCTCCTCTTTGTCGTTGTCGAGGGGATCTGGCTCTTGGCTCGACGGGGGCACCACGGGGCCGATGTGAACGTTCGCGCAATCGTTCGGCGCGCAGTGACGCACCTGGAAGCCCAGCTGAAGATCGACGGCCTGACCATTGACGTCGACGTGATCGATCACGGGGTTCGCGTTCTCGAGCTCGTCGTATGCGTACACGCGCGAGAACCCGAAGACGTAATCGTTGGGTCCGAGCAAGTTGCCCTGAGCGTCGAAGCAGCCGACCGGAGCGGCCTGCACGTTGCCGGGGTTCGGGGGCAAGAGCTCCAGGCGCCCCGCGCACGCGACGTTGAAGACGATCGCCAGCCCGTACGGAGTCACCGGCGGCTGGGTCATGTGAGCCGCGATCACG
>JBAULD010000047.1:0-10195 GCA_049578005.1 Polyangiaceae bacterium | reverse complement strand
GAAGTGAAGGTTCCGCGGTGTGATTCGCTCGAGGTTCGCCGCGTCTGCGAAGAACGCGAAGACCTCCGGGAGGGATCGGGGCACGAATTGCTCACGCTCGATCACGTGGTTCACGGGGTGCCTCGCTCTTCCTCGCGTGCGGCGGCGAGCACTTGCTCGGCGTGAACCCCTGGGTCGACGTCCGGCCAGACTCGGAGGATGCGACCGTCGGCGCCGACGAGGAAGGTGACGCGAGATGCCATGCCCAGCGTGCTCGAGACGCCGTACGCGCGCGCCACGGTTCCGTCCTCGTCGGCGACAAGCGGAAATGGCAGCTCATGGTTCTTGCGAAACTCTCGATGGCTGTCCTCCGAATCGCGGGAGACGCCGAAAATAGTGACGGCGAGTGCCTCGTACTTCGCGAAGGCGTCGCGGAACGCGCACGCTTCACGCGTGCACCCGGGCGTCTCGTCCTTCGGGTAAAAATAGACGACGGCAGCGTGACCGCGGACCGAGGAGAGTCGAACGGGCTTTCCTTCCCTGGATGTCCCCACGATGTCGGGCGCGAGAGCGCCCACGGGCAGAAGCCCGGTGCCCCCGTCGGGTCGGACGGGGTGCAAGCATCCAGCGAAAAGGGACAGGAGCAACGGGGCGACTCGACGAAGGCCATTCATGGTCGGGCACCAACCTTGGTTCCCTCTTGTATAAGTTATGTCCATGTTCTGTCAACCGTGCCGACCGCGCGGGTCCCTTAGGATGACCGGTTCGGATCGTGACCAATATTTGTCAAAGCAGCGTGCGGTCGCGCAGACTCGCCGCGGCTCTGGGCCGCGTGGATGTGCTGACGCGCCGTTCGAAGGAATCGGGCGCGCGCGAAGCGGTGCTCCACGCAAGGCGTCGGATATGTCCTGCCGAGCACGACTCCAGCTTGCTGCAAGACGTCCGTGGGGGCCTCCCATGGGCGGTGGACATAGTCGGCGGGCATCCGTCCGAGTTCGGGCACCCACCGCTTGACGTAGACGCCGTCGGGATCGAAGCGCTCCCCTTGGAGGGTCGGGTTGAACACCCGGAAGTAGGGTTGCGCGTCGCACCCGCAACCCGCCGACCATTGCCAACCGAGGTCGTTGTTGGCCCAGTCTCCGTCGACCAGGTACTTCATGTAGTGGGCCTCGCCGCGGCGAAAGTCGATCATGAGGTGTCTGGCGAGGAAACTCGCCGCGATCATTCTGGCGCGATTGTGGACGAGCCCTTCGGCGTAGAGCTGGCGCGCGGCGGCATCCACGATCGGATAGCCGGTCGTTCCTTCGGTCCAGGCGCGCCAGCCGTCGTCGTCATCGCGATAAGGGAATCCGGAGAATTCGCGACGGAACGGCGCGGTCAGGATTTCCGGCCTGTCCCACAGTGTGGAATGCGCGAACTCCCGCCAGACGAGTTGGTTGCAGAACACGTCTCTGGAGCGGCTCGCGCGCTCGAACGCGCCCCCACGTCGCGCCGCCTGCCACACAGTGCGCGGCGATATGGTTCCGAACTTGAGGTCCGCGGATAGACTGCTCGTGCCCGCGAGGGCGGGAAAGTCTCGGTCGTGGGCGTAGGTCGAGAACGGACCGCCCATGAAGGCGCGGAGTCTCGCCGACGCTGCCGCTTCACCGCCGTGGGCGAGGCGCGGGTTATTGAGAATTCCAAGCTCTCGGAGCGACGGGATCGGAGCGGCGAGCGGCGCGGACACGTCCGCGGGAAGGGGCGGGAGCCGGCGAGGCGCCGGCAGCGGTTCCCCGATTTCGTCCGACTTCGCAAATAAGGCTCGGGCGAAGTGCGTAAAGACGGTGTACGGGGCGCCTTTCCCGGTCCGAAGCCTTTCGGGAGCCAGGAGCGTTTCTCCCCCGAGGAGTTCGAGCGGCATACGGAGCGCAGAGGCGACGCGCCTGTCGCGCTCGCGCGCAAATGGCTCCGTCCACCGCTGGCAAACGACTCGGTCGACGTGCCATTGTTCGGCCATTCGAGGGATGACCTCGGTGCTCTTGCCTGCGACCACCAAGAGCGTCGAACCGAGACGTGTCAGATCCTGCTGGAGGCAGGCGAGCGACTCGAGCAAAAACTGCATGCGGTGCGGTAGTTCGCGCGCCCGAACCGGGTCGAAGAAGTAGGGGTCGAGGACGAACACGGGAATGACTTCACCGGCCCGCGCTGCAGAATCGAGTGGCGCATGGTCCGCCACGCGGAGCTCCTTGCCACGAAACCAAACGAGCGACCGCACCGTCATCTGCGATGTCCTATCTCACGGTTTCGGTGCGAGACACGCCGTCAGCACGCCGTTGGCCGGCGCCGAGTCCGTGCAGATCAGCACCTGCAAGGGGTTGGTCGCCTGGCCCGTCTTTCCCCCGATCGCGAACGTTGTGGCGATGGTTCCCGCAGGCAGTGAAATGCCCGGCACGGTGAGTGCGTCGGTCGTGGCGTTGGCGACGCGGGCGGTCACGTTCACGCCTGAGACTGGCGCCGTCGAGAGGTACCCGTCGGCATCGATGCTCGCTCCGGCCGCGGCGGTGGCTCCGAAGGCGACGTCGGCGAAGAGCTTCATGAACGAGGCGCCCGTGCCCACACCCACGTCGACGGCCGGCGTAGACGGCGATGCGTGGATGAATCGAAGCTTCGCTTTCGCGGGATCTACGGTCCGATCGTCTGGGAAGACTTTCAGCGAAAATGCTGGATCGCTGCCGGCCACGGTCAGGTCCCCGATCGCGGCGACGGTCGCCGAGAGCCCTGCGGTGACCTGGACGTTGCTCGTGTCGGGGACGGCGCCGGCTGAGCAGTCGGTCGCCGTCGCGAGGACGATTCGGACGTCGTAGGCGTCGACGGGAACATCGACGTAGGTCGTAACTTGCGGATAACTCAGGCCGGCGCTCGCCCCGAGCGAATTCAACAGGGGCTTGGCCGGCCATGTCGCCGAAGCGTGGGACTTCAGGCAGACGTCGACGGCCGGAGCGTCGGGCGACAGGTGAGCGACCCGCAGGTGGGAGAGGGAGTCACCGACCTGGCTGCACGAAGATAGACCCGCTGTAGGCGCGGCGTTGTCGACGCAGAGGAGCACCTCGAGCGGCGTCTTTGTGTTTCCGAGCTTGCCGATGGCGAAGGCGGTCGCCACGGCACCGGCCGGCAGGGACGCACTCGGGATTACGAGTACATCGGTTTGCGCGCCATGTGCCCTCGCACTCAGTTCGACGTCGGAGAGCGGAGCGGTCTGAAGGTAGCCGTTGGCGTCAATCGGCCCTGCGGCGGCTGCGACCGCGCCGAAGGCCACGTCCGAAAAGACCGCCGAGAACGTCGCGCCCGCGCTCGTGCCCACGTCGACCGGCGGAGTGCCCGGCGACGCGTGCACGAAGCGGAGTGAGGCCTTACCCGCCGGGGCCGTCGCATCGTCGACGTACGCCGTCAGGCCGAACGGCACGCCGGCGTCGGCGCTCACTTGGCCCTCCGCGGCGATGGTCACGGACGCGTTGGCGGGGAGCGCCGGGAGCGATTTGAAGTCGGGCAATCCTGCGAGGGACGTGGAGCAATCCGCCGCGTTGGGCGCGACGAGCCGGACGTCGTACTGACCCGGCGGAACCGGCAAGTACTCCGTGACGCTCGGATACGAAATGCCGGCTGTCAGAGAAGCTCCCTTGAGAACCGGCCCCGAGAAGGAGGTGGTTCCGTGGGCGGCAATGCAAAAGTCGACCGCCGGGGCGTCCGGCGAGAGGTGCGCGACCCGCACGAGGGCGCTCGAGCCAGCGTCGGGAGCAGCGGAGCCCGAGTCGCTGGACGCTCCGTCCGCGAAGGTGCCCGGGCTCGAAGCGTCCGGGGTCGAAGCACCGGAGGCGGCGGCGTCGGGGGAAGACGCCTCCGGAGTGGGCGCACTGGAGGTACCCGCGTCGGGAGAAGGAGCGCCTGACGTAGAGGAGTCCGGCGTACCTGCGTCTCCGGTCGTCGCGACCGAGTTTGAACTGTCATCACTGCTGCAAGCAACGGCGGACGAAACGAGCCCTACAGCGGTGAGTGAAACAAAAGTTCGAGAAAGCATGTTTTGTCTCCTTTTTGCATTGTTCGAAATCGAGGCGAATCGGTGGTCTCCTCGCGCAGGAACAGGGTGTTGATCGCACGTGAATCTCGTTCCAAACGATCGCCCCATTGCCAAACGGCATCAGGCGGGCCAGTTAAGGACCGGCGGCAATGACGGGACCCCGATCCGACGAAGTTGGAACGCAGGCGGATCCCGCGACAGGGACCGTGCTGCTGACGGGCGCCACCGGATTTGTCGGAGGTCAACTCCTGCCGAGGCTGAGGACGGCCGGGTTCGACGTACGCGCGGCCACGCGTGACCCCGCGCGCGCCGCCTCCGGCGCTCCGGATTGCACCTGGGTTCGGCTCGACGTCGACGATCGAGCGACCCTCGCGCCTGCGCTCTCCGGAGTCCGCGCCGTCGTGTACCTGGTTCACGGGATGGGTCGCGACTCGAGTTACGAGGCCCGAGAGCGCGAGGCCGCCACGGCAATGGCGCAAGCGGCAGCCGTCGCTGGTGTGGAGCGGATCGTGTATCTCGGGGGCGTCGCTCCGCGCGGGCGACCATCGCGCCACTTGCGCAGTCGGATTGCCACGGGGGAAGTGTTGCGCTCCGGACCCGTTCCGACCTTCGAGCTGCGCGCGGCCATGGTCATCGGCCACGGCAGCATCAGCTGGCAGATCGTCCGCGACCTCGCGTCGCGTCTTCCGGCGATGCTGCTGCCTCGGTGGTTGTCGACCCGATCGCAGCCGATTGCCATCGACGACGTCGTGTTCGCCGTCGAGACCGCGCTCCGACTTCCGCTCGCCCGGGCCGGCCTGTACGAGCTCCCAGGCCCGGAAGTGCTGAGCGCGAAAGACGTTCTGCTCCGGATCGCGAGGCTGCGCGGAACTCGGCCGGTCACGTTGAGCGTGCCGATCCTGACGCCGCGCCTGTCGAGCTACTGGCTGAAGATCGTGACGAACGCGGATTACGACGTCGCTCGAGAGCTCGTCGAGGGCCTTACGAGCGATTTGCTCCCGACAGGTCCCAGCTTTTGGGATCTCGTACCCGACCACGAGCTCGTGTCCTTCGACGAAGCCGCCCGCCGCGCGCTCGCAGCGGAACGAACGACCCTTCCCACTTCGGTCGCGCTCGTCGAGGAAGGCATCGCGCGGCTGTCCCGACGAACGCGCGGTTGACGTCCCGCTCGCGGGTTGGCGGCGCGCCCTTCCGGATGGGCGGGACGCATGGGGATATTCGGCTCGCGCCACGGGAGGATGTTTAGTCTTTGTCCAACTTGTGTCAAGGCAGTTTGGCAGGATAGGAGACCGGGAAGCTGTCCCTTGCCGCGGTTGACTATTCTTTGTCCAATCGCCTACCGTTCCACGTGGCCCGAACTCGAACGAGGCGTACCCCCCAATCTCCCGCCAAGGCGTCGGCGCACGACGGCGCGTCGGACGCGTCCAAGGGTGCCCGATACTCGATCCGCGTCACCTCCCGGTTGACCGCAATCGAGCTGGACACGCTGCGCATGTGGGAGCGCCGCTACGGATTTCCGCGCCCGACGCGGACGGACGGCGGAAGCCGCGTCTATTCCGAGGCGGACGTCGAAGCGCTCAAGCTCATTCGACGCGCCCTCGAGCAAGGGTATAGGCCGGGAGAGATCGTCGGCAAGCCGGCCGAGGAACTGGCGGACTTGGTCCGCGTGACTTCGCAGGCCCCCGCGCGAACGTCGACGGCAAGCCCTACCATCGCGTCGCTCGTCGAGGCGCTCGGCCGGGACGACCTCCCGGCGTTGCAAGCCGGCCTCCGTCAGGCCTCCGTGGTGCTCGGACCGAAGAGGTTCGTCGCCGAGGTGGCGCACCCGCTCAGCGTCCGAATTGGCGAGCTCTGGGCGGAGGGCAAGCTCGAAGTCAGGCACGAGCACGTGCTGAGCCAGTGCCTTTCCGCGCAGCTGCGCGTCCTGATGTCGGCATACGAAGATCGCGTCGGGGCGCCTCGCGTCCTACTTGCCACGTTGCCGAACGAGAGACACGCGCTCGGCCTCGAGATGGTCCAAGTCTATTTGGCCGTAAGCCAAGTGACGGCCGTCTTGCTCGGCGTGGACACGCCCGCAGATCAAATTGTCAAGGCCGCACGCGGCCACAACGCCGACGCGGTCGGTCTGCTGGTGACCCACGCTTCGGACCTCAAAGCCACCAACAAGCACGTGCGCTGGATGCTCGGTGAGCTGCCTCGCCGGGTGTCGATCTGGATCGGGGGCGAGGGCGGCCCCAATCTCGACGTCCGCGACGACGCGGTGCGCCTGGTCTCGACGTGGGACGATCTCGACGGAGCCATCGCGACGCTCGCGCGCGGCGGGTGAGTCGAGTCAGGTGATTCGCGGTCCGATCGGCGACCTCTGGCGACGACCCCGGCCGCCGCGCTCTCCGGCGGGTCCCCGCCGCCTGCGGAAGACCAGAACGACGGCCAACCCGACGAACGTTATCGCTTCTTCGGCCTTGGTCGAGGGCGTGGAAGCGGGGCCGTTGACGTGGCATCCGCACCCGCCGTTTCTCGCGGGAGTCGCGGGAACACCGCCTCCCGCACCGCTCGCGGTTCCACGGTTGCCCGTGCCCCTACTACTCCCGCCGTCCGCGGCGACCCCACCGCCTCCGCCGCTCCCACTGCTTCCGGTCGTCGCCGCGCTGCCGCTGGAGCTCACCCCGCCAACGCCGCTCGATCCATCGCCGGACGAAGCGGCATCCTCGGGCGAAGGCGAACGCGCTCCGCTCGACGAGGCCGCGCCGTCCGTGCCTTCCGCTTCCGGACCGCCCACGCCTCCCGTGGACGAATCCCCGACCGACGCGTCCGAGAGCCCAGCGGGGGTGAACGTGAGCAGCGAGACGCCGAATCGGGGCAGGTCGAAGTCGACCGTCGCAACGCCGCCTACAACGGCGATCGCCTGCGAAGGTTGGAACGTCAAATCATCGGCCGCCGCTTGGAGCTGAGCGAGCTGCGTTGCGGAGGGAGCCGCCGGGCTGCCTTGGGAAGTCCAGACCGTGTACGCGTCCCCATGGCTGTCATCCACCCTCAGGTGGTTCACGACCGCGCTCGTCTCGAAAGCCGGCGGCAGTTTGACCGTGAGATGCACGGGCGAGGGCGTCGCCGCCACGAGGTCGTCGTGATAGTTCCACACGATGACCTGAACCTGCGCCCCGTTGAGCGTCGCCATGGCATCGACGTCAGGCTGCGCGCGGACGCTGTTCGCGATGATCGCGTCTGCCGTGAGCGCCCCGCTGCTCGTCGCAGGCAATCGCGTCCCGTTCAGACTGCCGAGGAGCCGGAATGCGTTCAATACCGGCAAGTGAACCCCGTTCGTTTGCAAGACGCGATATCCGATGAAGTACGGCTGATTTTCGAAGAGAAACGCCCAGGTCACGAGACCACGAACGTTGACGCCGATCTCGGCCTCGAGCTCGAGCGTGTGCTTCATCATGGCCACTTCGTACGCCCCGTACGCCGGTGAATTGCGGTACGCGTCCGCAGGGGTCGTGCTTGCGGGGCACGCCGCGCACCCGTCCGGATCGGCTTCGCTCACGACGATCGGCGTTTGCTTGTACTGAGGGAACGCCGCGATCGCCGTGAACCCGGCTCTGTGCAGATCGAGCTGGTGGCCGAGGTTCATCTCCACGCTGCCGTTCACGACGGCGGTCCCGCCTTTGGCGTGAAAGCTCACCATGTCGAGCCGCGTGCCGGTCTTGCCGGTGACGGCGTTGGTCCCCGTCGAGCAGTGCTGGAGAAACTGCGTCAGGAAGGCGCCCGGGCTCGATGTGGCCGGGCCTCCCAGCGGCGTATCGGGGAGCACGCCATGGAGCGCGGCCTCGGTGTAATCGAACAATTGTTGATATTCGGCAGCCGTGCCGTGCCAGTATCCGATGTCGGGCTCGTTCCACAGTTCCCACTGCCAGGAGGCCGCGTCGGCGTACCGAGCGCCCGAGTGGCCCGCCCAGGCGGTGATGAGAGCGCCCCATTTCGAATAATCGGTCGGAGGATAAAAGCAGCCGCCGTCGAGCGTCCGTACTCCGGAGTTCATGTACGGAGTCGGGTGCGTGGACAGAGCCTCGGGCATGAAGCCGATTTCGGCGTAAGGAAAGGCGCCTGCGCCGGTCACGGAGTCCATGATGCCGTCCAGCAGCGTCCAGCTGTAAACCGGATTTCCCGCGGCGTCCTCGGTATAGACGTTGGTCGAACCCCACTTGAGTGAGGGGGTGCCGTCGCCCGTGTTCAACAAGAAGTGCGAACGGATGTGCGGCGGCGTCGAGTGGATCGTCCCGAGCGTCTTCAGGAGATCCTGACCTTCCGCCGTCGTCGTATAGTTGGCTTCGTCGTAGCCGTGGAACGCCCAAATGCGCTCGATCGGTGTTCCCGGCGCGGTTGCGTCGACGGAGACGTCGACGGTCGCCGAAGTCTGAGCGCCCGCAGGCGTGACGGCGGCCAACGTCAACGCAAGCGCCTCCGCGCGCATGCACCCGAGGAGCTTTCCCCTGCCCATGACCCGTCCTCCGACTATTCCCAAGCGAAGCCTTCAGTCGATTCCTTTACCACCCCCTCTACGGTGAGTCCTCGCTCCGAGGCGGATAAAGCGGTCGCGGCAGCATCGCCCTGTGAAGTTGCAGCCGGAGTGGCCTCCCGCCGGCTCCTCCAAGAATAGCCGCTCGAGCTCGGCTCTCCGGCAGTCCCACCGCGCATCGAATTCGCATCCACGCATCGGTTGCGCGAAATACAGCGTCACGTTGCAACGTTCATCCGTGTTCGAAACAGCTGTGTGCGGCGAGAGAGTTGCATGTGCATCGGCCATGCGCCGCGCCGCGATGACGCTCGCGATCGTGCTCTTGACCGCACGGGAAGCGTCCGCGCAAGGGCCCGCCAGTCAGCCGCCTCTAGTCGCGAGCCCGCAAGGCCAGCTCGCGGCGCAGACGACCTTCGACTCCGCCTACCTTCTGGCGCGCTACATGACGGAGCTCGCGGCGGCCGGCGCCCCGCCTAGCCAAGCGGACATCGACGAGGCAGCCCGGCAGTACTTCACGAACGGCGCCGAGGCGATGGGAGTCCCGTCGAGCGGGCCGGGCGCAGCGTATTTTCAAAACGGAGCCGAAGTCACCGCCGTTCCGAGCACGGGCCCCGGTGCGGCCTACTTCCGAAACGGGGCCGAAGTGATGGCCTATCGCGTTTCGCCGTCAGCAATCGCTTCTCAAGAAACGCCTCGGTCGAGCGTCGCGATTATCGGGGAAAAGCCGCCCGAGGAGGACTCGGGCGCGAGGCCCGACGCCGCGAACTCCGACGACGCCGGTGAGAACGCCGACGGGAACGGACTCGGGCCAACTTCGGAATCCAAAGCGGGAATCGCGACGTCAGGAGTCGCTTGCCCGCCGTCGGAAATCGAAGCGGCGATGGCTATTGCAGGCCAATTCGCAAAGAATAGCGCGCCGCCGGCGGTCCTTCCCTCGGTACCGTTGGGAACTGCGCCCGAGCCCACGGCTTCGATCACGCCCTCCTGCCCGGCCCCTACCGTTCCGGTATGTACGCCTCGACCCTCTTTGTGGTCTCGCCTGGGGCCAGGGCTGGGCGGCGCATTTTTGGGTGGGCTGGCGGTCGCCCTCTGGTCGCGACCCCGCTCGCTTCGCGCCGTGCGGGGGAGCTCCAGGGGTTAGAGCAAAACGGCGCTCTCACGGGTGACCGCCGGGCGCCTTTTGGAGTCCTGGAGAGAGGACTGTCGCTGCGAGTGGAAGGGGTGAACGGGTAGGCGCGACGACGACAAGGCGGAAGAGATATCTCTTCTTGTTTCGTGTCGGCGAATGTTGTGTAGTTTGCTGCGGAGGGCTCCCAATGCGCTTGTCTGCGGTCATCGTGTTAACGACGTCTGGGTTGGTGACGGCTGCGTGTGACAACAGCGCGAACTCGCCGCAAGCGACCGCGCCGACGTCGAGCTACGGGTCCTATCCGCCCGGCTACCCGCCTCCGATTCAAGGCGCGGCGCAGCCTCCACAGGTTTACCCGGCCAATGCCCCACCGGGCTATGGATCGCCTCCTCAATACGCGCCGGCGGCGCCCTACCCTCAAGCGCCGCCACCGTCCCCGTATGCGCCTGCGCCGGTCGCAACGTACGCGCCCGCCCCGCCGGCAACCTATGCCCCCGCGCCCTATGCGCCGGCCCCCACC
>JBAULD010000046.1:0-6224 GCA_049578005.1 Polyangiaceae bacterium | reverse complement strand
GCCACATCGGGCGGAGACGCCGGGGCCCCCGTGCTCGCGGCGGGCGCGGGCGGAGACGGTGCAGGGCTCGACGGAGCGGCCGATGGAACCGGCCGCCGGGTGTTTGCTTCCACGCGCGGCTCTCGCGGCTCACCGGCGTGGACCGACGCGTACATCCACAGAAATGCGCCCGTCCCCAGCCCCGCGAGGATCAGCAGAGACCCGAAGATCATCCTGGGGGACGCGGAGGCGAGAGGCCGAATAGGAACCTCGCTGGGCCACGACGGCCGCGCTTCGGAAGGAAGGCCGACCGGGAGCGGTGTAAACTCGCTGACGCGCCCGCCGGTCTCGACGACCCGTTCGATCCGCTCGCACGACCTCCGCGCGACCTCCGAGCCGAACGGCGAAAGAGCCCGAGCCAGCTCCGCCGCCGTAGCAAAACGCTGGTTCGGGTCCTTCTGCAAGCAACGCAGCACGGCTCGCTCGAGCTCGGGCGCCACGTTTTCGCGCAGCGACGAGAGCCGAGGTGGAGGCTGGGTCAACACGGTCGCGCAGATCTCGGGCATCGTCTCCCCCCGGAAGGGGGGCTGCTTCGTGAGAAGTTCGTGCAAGACGGCGCCGAGGGCCCAGAGGTCTGCCCGGGCGTCCGCTTGGCTCGAGGCGCGCAGCTGCTCGGGGGCCATGTAGTGGGGCGACCCCATGACGTCGGTCGGGCGCGTCAACTTGCCGCTCTCGCCGCTCATGCCGGGCTCGGTGACCTTCGACAGGCCGAAGTCGAGCACTTTGATGCACGCGCTCCCGTCCGCGCGCTGGGTGAGAAAGAGGTTCGCCGGCTTCAAGTCGCGGTGAACGATCCCGTACGCGTGGGCCTCGGCAATGGCTTCGACCGCCTGGAGCACCCAATCGATCGCCGTGGCGATGGGCAGCGGCCCCCAGATGGAGAGAACTTCGTCGAGGTCGTGGCCTTCGAGGTACTCGAGCACGAGATACGGTGCTCCGCTCTCGTGCGTTCCCACGTCGAACACCCGCACGACGTGCTCGCTCTTGATCCGCGTGGCGGCGCGCCCCTCGCGCACGAAGCGCCGAACCACTTCGCTGTCGCCCGCCCACTCCGGGAGCAGCATCTTGACCGCGACGCGCTGACCGAGACCGGCGTGCATGGCGGAGAGCACCACCGCGAGTCCGCCTCGCCCGCAAAGACCGTCGACTACGTATTTGCCCGCAATGGTTTCGCCATGCCTCGGAATCGTCCAGACGGGCTCGAGCGCGCGGTTGGTCATCGGCATCGGGGATGGCTGCGAAAGCCGGGCCACCGAGCGCACGCGTGCGATGGAATAATAACGTGGCCGCGAACATGAGATCGCTCCCGCACGCCGCGCTCGCCAACTCCGAAGTGACGGGCCCGGAAAACCATACGGTCGCAGCGAAGCCGGCACATGAGTGATAAGACTGCCCGGGATGCCCCTTCGGCTCCCCACTCGAACGGAGATCCTCGAGCTCCTCGACTCCGAAACAAGACCGCTGCACGTCCGTGAGATCGCGGGGCGGTTGCGCGTCTCGGACGTCGACTACCTCGGCTTGCAACGATTGCTCGACGACCTGAGCTTCGAGGGCGTCATCGCGGCGCGCCCAGGTCAGCACTTCAAGATCTCGACGCGTACGGCGTCCGCGGGGGGCGGGGAACGCGAAGGGTTCCTCACCGTGCACCCACGCGGGTTCGGCTTCGTGGCCAGTCTGGGCGAGGCGGGGCAAGACGTCTTCGTGCCGCCGGACGCGATGGCGGGGGCGATGCACGGCGACCGAGTTCGCGTCCGCATCCGTGCGCGCGGCGCGCGGGGCGCCGAGGGCGAGGTGGTCGCGGTGATCGAGCGCGGGATCAAACGCGTCGCGGGGACGCTGCGGCGCAAGGGCAGGAGCGCCTGGCTGGAGCCGGACGACACGCGCGTACGCGGGCCAATCGTCCTGTCGCGCCGAATCGACGCGACCGGCGGGGAAGGCAACAGCGGGAGTGACGGCGACGCCGTCGTCGTCGCGATCACTCGCTGGCCCGAATCACCCGACGAAAATCCAGAGGGCGCCATCGAGACGGTCCTCGGACGCCCCGGACAGCTTGGCGTCGAGGCCGCCAAGATCCTGGTGCTCGAACGCGTCCAGGAGGCCCATTCGGAAGGGGCGCTTCGCGAGGCGGAGGCGTTCGGCGACGAAGTCCCGGAAGCGATGAGCGCCGGCCGCGAGGACCTACGCCACCTTCCGTTACCGACGATCGACCCGGAAGACGCGCGCGACCACGACGACGCCGTCTGGGTCGAGCGCACCGAGAACGGAGGCTATCGGGTGTGGATCGCCATCGCGGACGTGAGCACCTACGTCACGCCGGGCAGCACGCTCGACGAGGAGGCGAAAGCCCGCGGCTGCAGCGTGTACCTGCCCGACCGAGCGATTCCAATGCTTCCGCGCGCGCTGTCGTCGAACCTCTGTTCGCTCCTGCCAGGCGTGGACCGGTTGTGCCTCTGCGTCGAAGCGGAGATCGATGCCTCGGGTGAAGTTCGCAAGAGCCGACTCCTTCGCGGAGTGATGCGCTCGTACGCGAAGCTCACGTACGGCGGCGTCGCGCGGGCTCTCGGCTTGAGCGGCGAGGCGAAGCGGGAGGAGGCCGCCGAGGAGCTCGTCGACGGACTGAGGCTCGCCTACGAGCTTTCCCGCATTCTTCGGGCGAGGCGCCTGAAGCGCGGCGCCCTCGATTTCGAGCTCCCAGAGGCAAAGGTGATTCTTCACGAAGAGAGCCGCGAACCGGTCGACGTCACGCGGCGGACCGACGACCCCGGCGTCAAGCGCGCGTATCAGCTGATCGAAGAGCTGATGCTATTGGCGAACGAAACAGTCGCGCGCTGGTGCGAAGAGCGTGGCTTGCCGACGATCTACCGAGTGCATGCGCCGCCCGACGAGCAGAAGCTGGATCGGTTCGCCGCGATGTGCGACACGCTCGGAATCGTCTTCGACATGGAAGACACGCGCGACCCCAAGAAGCTCGGAGGCCTGCTCGCGTCGTTCGCCGATCACCCGCTCGCGCGCGTGCTCAATTCGCTGCTCCTCCGGTCGATGAAGCAGGCGGTGTACGACGTCACGAACATCGGCCACTTCGGCCTCGCGTCCAAGGCGTATCTCCACTTCACGTCGCCCATTCGCCGCTATCCCGACTTGATCGTCCACCGCATCGCGCACGAGGTGCTCGCCGGGCGCGACCCCCGCCGCAAGTTGAGCGAGCGGACGACCCCGGACGGCCCTACCGTCCTCGCGGACGCCGCCCTCGCCTCCAGCATCACGGAGCGGCGAGCGATGGAGGTCGAGCGCGCCATCGTCGACCTCTACCGCGCCTACATGATGAAAAGCCGCATCGGCGCGCGGTTCGAGGGCACGGTCACGGCGGTCGTCGGATCCGGCCTCTTCGTGCAGCTCGACGCGCCGTTCGTCGACGTACTCGTCCGTCTCGAAGATCTCGGGGCGGATCGATGGGAGATCGACGACGATACCCTCCGGGTCGTCGCCGCACGCTCGGGCGAAGTCATCGCTCTGGGCGATCGGCTGCTCGTCGAGATCGTCGACGTCGCGATCTTGCGCCGCACGGTATACGCAAGGCGCGTAGGTGCAAGCACAGGCGCGGCCGCGGCAGGCGACGAGAGGCGTCCGAAGGGGCCGACTCGCAAAGAAATCCCCAGGAAGGCCAAGAACGCAAAAGGAAGCAAACGCGAGATGACCCCGCGCAGAGGGGGCAAACCGACACGAGGATTGCCAAAGAAGAAGACTCGGCGCCGATAGCGCAAGCTGCCCCGCCGCTTGCGAACGAAGAGCTAGAGTTGAATGTCGGCTCGCGGGTCCTCGGTCTGGAACTTCGCGATCTCGTCGACCAGCCTCGCCACTTCGGCCCCTCCCTCTTTGGGGATCTGAACGAGAAAGTGCACATAGAGATCGCCAACCGGTGATCCCTTCTTGGCGACACCCTTGCCCCGCAGACGGACGACGTCGCCGCTCTGCGTCCGGGCCGGAATCTTCATCGTCACCGAGCCGTCTATCGTGGGCACGTTCGCCTTGGCGCCGTGGTAGGCCTCCGCGATCGTCACCGGGAGGTCAAGATGAAGGTTGTCGCCCTCTCGCCGGAAGTGGGGGTCCGGCGTCACGTGGATCGTCAGGACCAGGTCGCCGCGGGGGCCGCCCGTCGGCGATGGCCCGCCCTGGCCTGAGATCCGCACGCGGCTGCCTTCGGACGCGCCGGCCGGAATACGCACGGTGACCGGGGCGCCGGCAGCACCCTGGGGCCTCAGCTCGAGGGTGGCGCCGCGCACCGCCGAGGCAAAATCGATGGTAATTTCGCTCTCGAGGTCGGGTCCCTTGGCCGGCCCTCGCGCTCTGCGGGTGCGGCCGATCAGGTCGCCGAACAGGTCCCCGAAGGCCCCGCCGCCCTGCCCGCCCAGGACGTCTTCGAGGTCGAACGCTTGGCCTCCGCCGCCAGGGCCTTGCGACACGCCGCCACCGCGCTGCTGGCGCGAGGCCCAGTCGCGGTAGGCGCGGACTCGCTCCGCGTCGAATCCCTCGCGCAGACCCTCGTCGCCGAATTCGTCATAGAGCTTGCGTTGCTTCGCGTCGCCCAGCACCTGGAAGGCGCGGTTCACCTCCTTGAAGCGAGCCTCGGCCGCCTTGTTCCCAGGGTTCTTGTCCGGGTGGAGCTGCCCCGCGAGTTTGCGATACGCCTTCTTGATCGTGCTCGGCTCCGCGTTCCGGGGAACGCCGAGGACGGCGTAGAGGTCGTCGGCCATCGATTTCGACTGGCGAAGGTAAGTCGAGCGGCGAGAGGTAGCAATGCGTTCCTCGTCCGGCGTTCATTGGGCGGCGAGAACGTCCTCCGCGTGCGACACCGACAGGTATAGACCGCGGGCGTACAGGCGGCGCCGCTCGGACGCGTCCAGGTCTCCGGCGCGCCCGCGGGTCGCGGCCTCGAGGAGGATGGCGCCGGTCACGCTCACGTTGAGGCTCTCGGCGAAGCCGCGCATCGGCACCCGGACCCGAGCCGTACACGCCCGGGCGAGGACGTCTCGGATGCCCTCGCGCTCGTTGCCCAAGACGATCGCCACTCTCGGCAGGGCCGCGAGGTCGGTTGGAACGAGCTCTCCCTCCGGGTGCGCGGCCACGAGGGGGAGCTCTGCTTCTCGGGCCCATGCGAGCAGTGTCGGAGATTGGGCGTGGCGGACGACGTCGATCCACTTCTCCGCTCCCCGCGCGACCGCGCTGGCGACTGCGAACGGAGTCCCCTTGCGTTCGAGGACGTGCAGGCTTTGCACGCCGAAGGCTTCGCATGAACGCACTACCGCTGCGCCGTTGTGCGGGTCGTACGGTGCGTCGAACACGACCGCGACGCTCGAGAGCCGGCGGCCAATTACGTCGAGGAGCCGCGCCCGGCGGGCATCGGTCACCAGCGGCTCGAGGACGCGGACGACCCGCTCCGGGTCGTGCGCTTCGGCTCGTGAAACCCAGGCGGAGGCCAGCTCGACCCCGGGTGTGGTGCGTCGCATGCGCGCCAGACTACAGCCCCGGGGAATCGCGCGTTAAGGTGACGGTCCGCTCGCCCGTGCAATGGGCACTTCATGACGATGACGTACACCGCACCCTCCCGACCCAAACGGCGCGGTCGCAGACGTCGACGCGACTGGGTCCGTACGATCGCGCGCGGCCTCTGCGGCGCCTTGGCGCTCCTCGGTCTCGCCCCGTTCGTGACGGCGCTGGTCGTGCGATCGGCATGGGCTCGCGGCTGGGCCACGCGGGAGACGGAGCGGGCCCTACGGGATCAAGGCATCGTCGCCGCCTATGAATTCAGCCTCAGCGCCTGGCCCGTCGCGGTGGAGCTCACCCGCGTGCGAATCGAGTCGGGCGACGGTGGACCCCCCGCGCTCGAGTGCACCCGCATACGCGTCCGTCCGAGACTGCTCGCCCTCATGGCCGGCAAGATCGCGATCGATCAAGTCGAGTTGGAGCAGCCCGTGGTGCGGCTGGTCGTGCGCGACGGATCGGTGACGAGCCTGAAGCTCCCCAAACAGGAGCCCAGCCGCGGGGGACCGTTGCACGTCCCCTTCAACGCGTTCTCGGTTACCGACGGCTCCGTGGATCTCGACGTCGACGGCGTGAAGGGCAAAGCCAGCGCGGTCGATCTCGACGTCAGTTCGGAAGACGACCCATCCGCCGGGTCGAGCCTGGAG